>JAAZFA010000003.1 GCA_012511995.1 Thermoproteota archaeon
AAGTGATGCAATATGAATTTAGAAAATAATGTAACTACCCCCGATTTTTCGTGGGATATTCGCATAGATAGAACCCTTCAGCAGCCCGTAAAAGTTTATTGCGCAAAGCAAAACATCGAAATTCGCAAATTCATTAGCGACACAGTTCGCAAATCACTAAGCGAACATGGGGTTGTTGTTTAATGGTTCAGTATTTCAGCAGTCGAGATGAAGCGGTCAAAGGCATAAGCGATCTAATTTTCAGCGGCAACATCAACGTTGGAATGATCGCTGAAGCAGTGCAGGATGCAGAGAAACGCAAACAAGTACAAGAACAACAAAAGAAAGAAGCTGCTGAGAAACGGCGCTTAAGAGAGATTGAATTAAACAAACCGTCGCTCAAATACCACAAATTATGGAACGTTAGAAAATGCGGTGCCTCTTGTCAGGAAGAACTAGATGAATACCTCCGCACCTACGAGCCGTTATCGGAGCTTGAGGACTACCTCGCCGTGATTAAAGACGGTTTGTTTGCTTCAGATGACTTTAAAAATCAAAGCGGCCTTGAAGCAACCGCCTATCTTCAGGCTGGTATCAAACGGCGTAAAGCGTCCACTCAGCCGTCAATCGAAGTGCAACTAAAAGACGCGACGGATAAGACGGACAAACTTAGCAAAGACGTTGCCAGCCTCAACATCCAATCCAATCATTCACACCCAGAAAGCGCCAAGCAATACACAGCATAGGAGCATACCAAACAATAACTTAACCAAAGGGCGCCACGGCACGTCTAAACCGTGGCGGCCCGTAAGGATTGTATAAAATATGCCGATTCAAAATACATTAAAACTTATTCGTGATAAAACGCTCAATCTTAAAAGTCCAGTGTTCGACATTAATCCAGAAATAATTGACTGGGCTAAGTTACACGTTGACATTTGGCTTCAGCGGTGGAATAGCGGAACCCATCCTCATTGGAAAACAGGGGAAGAAAACAATAACCGCTTAGGACTCATTGGGCACAAATGCTTCGAGGTTGCACTTCAAGAATTAGAGGTTCCTTATGTTTCTAATGATCCCACGATTGATTGGCGCAGTAAGAAAGCTTATGATTTCAGGATTCCTGGCGTTGGTACAGTTGAAATAAAAACTGTAGATTTCAAAACTAATTTGCAGCGATTAATAATCAAGCGCTCCGAGTGGCACGACTCGGATTTTGTGTTAGCGCTAAAAGTTGCCGATGAAAAGCCAACGTCATTGCAATTCGTGGGTTACGCGACACGCGAAGATGTGATGCAGTTTAATGTTGCCGATGGAAAAACCCCATGCCCAAATGCACCATGTTTCTGGGAATTCCTTGAAGATTTGCGACCAGCAAAAGACTTTTTCGCAATGCTACAGCAGAAAACTAAGGGCTTTTGGGAATAATAGCCCTATTTTTTTTTAGGAAAGAAGCACCATGACAACCGAGGAAGAACACATTAGCAGCCAAGAACAAATGCGCCGTGCACTGTTAAAACGTAAGATACCCGCACAGTTTAGAGATAACGCCCAAATCGAGTTGATGTTTAAACTTCAAACGGCAGTAAACAACTCAACCGACGCATGCAAAGATTGCCGTGTTAATTGCTGTGAGCGCTGCACTGTGGACTTCACCAGTGCTGATATCAGTCGTTTAGCACAATACTTAGGTTTAACAGCTTCAGAATTCAAAGAGAAATACACCATCCCTCACCCCAAATTCAAACGCTTCTATAGAGCTAAAGAAACCCCATGTATCTTTCTAAAAAATGGAGGTTGTAGCGTCTATCCAGCGCGTCCAACCATCTGCGCCACATGGCCATTTCTTGATTTAAACGCTCAAGATTTCGCGGTGAGATACGCCCAATTGTATAACCGACCTGCAATTTCACTGCCGACAGGGTGTAATTGTGCCATTCAAGCTGCAGGCAGTGTTATTGGAAATGACTATGTCAAAATTATTCCATCCATAACGGTTCCGCAACCCATCGGGCAACCATCGCAGCAACTAATACGAATGGAAGGGTGACATTTGAAATCTTTAGTTGTAACAACCGGCGATGAACCCTTCATAATGAATACGTGGCTTCCAAGCTTGCGAACACGGGGAAATTACAGCGGCGACGTTCTCATCGTGGACTATGAAGCTAACCAAAATTTCATTCCATCAGGCAATAACAATCTTGACGGTATTAAAAACTTAGAATCGTTCTCAGATGCTTCAATCAAGCGTTTACAGCGAGAAAAAAACGTAATCTATCACAGAGTAAAAAACAAGTACAACTGCCTTGCAAGTGATCGTATCAACGCCTTCAACACCGCTTTAAACACTCTGAACCTACGGGAACAATACGATGTGCTATTATTCACTGACGGAAATGACATTCACTTTCTGAAGCCTATACAGCCGCTTCTTGATGCATCAAAAAACTGTCTCTCTGTAGCAGCCGAGCACACACCCATAAATGATGGTGGACGTGTCTTTGCTCCAATTCTTACCCGTTATCCAGCCGAAACAACAAAGTTTCTTTTTGATAAGCCATTGATAAATGCTGGTGTAATCGCTGGTTCACCGCCAACTATTAAACGGGTATTTAGTGAAGTCTTGCATGATTTAGATGCTTATACCAGCGATTTCGGTTCAGAACAAATCGCTTTAACCCTCCACTGTTACAAGCACGGATTCAGGGATATTGGAGCAGAATATAACTGTCACCCGTTGGTTGCACCAGATGGTAAATTCGTATTCTTTTACGAAGCATTATTCGGTGACATACTATATTATTTTCCAATCACGTACCGCATTAAAGATTTAGCGTTAATCCGTGCGATGTACATTTCAAACGATTTCAAATTAGCAGACACCGCTATACTGCACCTTCATTCAAGCCAGCTATATCAAATCAAGCAAGACGGGGCAGTGACTGGCTGTTTTATGGATGTGTCAGAACCTGTTATCATAAAAAGCGAATGGACAATTAACAGGCGGTAATTAACCGATAAATAACAACTATTAGATAGCATAAAAATATAAATTTTCACTCGTTTACGAGAGCATTGAACAAAATTTAAAAACAAAGTGACCTATTATAAAACGAAACAGCTGTAACACGGCAAATGGAGAAATGAAATAAATGGTTAGTAAAGAGATACGTGCCCTAACAATACTCGTAGGCATCGGCTTAATAATCGTGGGATTCTACATCGGCATGGATCGAACAGTCGAGATTCAAACAGATTACAAAGACAATTATCAGCAGCATGGAACTATGACAACAACCGCCACAGTTCGAGGCGATCCAAATGGATACATTTTAGATGGTGTTGGCGCTGTTGTCATCATAAGCGGTTTATTGATGCATACAAACAGTTATTCAAACCCGAAATTTAGCGGCAACCTTTGCGGCCAATGTAAATCATTCGGGAATGAAGCGTGTAAAAGGCACGAAACGTACAACCATGCATTACCATGTAATGAATTTAAGTCAACGATGGGCTGATTGTATGGTTTACTGTGGAAAATGTGTATATGGTAAACAAGAAATAGATGAAAAGGGCATCCCAAAGAGCCAATTAGCATTAGATTTTCTATCACCCTTACCAAAAATAAGTAATCCATGTTATAAATGCGATTTAGACGGAAAAACACGTTTCGGGATTGATGGTTGCGATAAGGGAAAATCGAGAGCGTTTACTTGGAAGGATATGTTTAGATAAATAAAAATAGTGGGGTTACTGGATGCTAAGCAGTAACTCTTGCGCTTGAAGGATTTTTAAGTCTACTTGTGGAGGTAGTTTGGCTCTTAACAACTCAGCTAAAATATCGGTGGCTTGGTTTATTTTTGTTTGATTTTCTTTGTGCATTTTAATCAACAAGCGCTATATCGGTTGCTTTAAAGTATAAGGTTTGCGCCAATTTTTATGTATATATGGCAATTTTATAGGGTAAATAATTGACATTTTAACAGAATAATGATAATAATGATGATAAACGAGAAATAGCTTTAATTTATTCGCAAGTGAATTGCAGAAATAATGTGGTCATGTAGCATATATTCCGATTCATTTCAGCTTAACAGGAGTGGGGTGTATCTTTTTCTTCGCTGCTTCTAAAAATGTAATTATAAATATGGGTACTATACCTGTTAAGCTGAAATACTCTGATATATTACGATACTGTGTATTCACCTATCCAAAGAAGCGGAGCGGCAGCGACGCAGGGCAAACGGGTGAGCAGCTTTTTGGATGTCTTTAAAGACAGCGCTGTTACAGATGTTACACTTTTATGCCCTTTTTAACTCTGTATATATTTACTATCTCTTTTCTGTACTGAGTTGAAAAAAGGCGTTTTTCTGTAACAAGTGTAACAGGGCTTGCTTTAAAGGCGATTTTGGAAAAGCGCCTCAATTTGCCGTTACACTTTTGTTACACATTTTTTAAGAAGTGTAACAGGCTGTCTTGAAGGCGATTTTTAAAAAGGGGCTTAAAAAGCGCCCCAAATGACGGGATATATAAATACATCATTTAGGCGCACCTAAATTTGGCTATATGGAGGCGGCTTTCTCGCACCATGAGGAGTCCAACAGCGGCGTATTCTGCTCGGAGTATTCCCCGTTAACAGCGCCCCTGTTAATAGTAAAATAAGCAATATTGTAGCTTAATTTGCTAAAATAAGCTCAATACAAAGGTTTTTAAGCAAAATATGCTTAAATATTTAAGCAAATATTAGGTTGAATATCTATGACACCAACCATCGAAAGAGTCCATAGCGATTTTGGGCTTGCGGAAATAATAAAAGACATCAAAAGCCACCTCGGAATCGTTTTAGCTGCGGAAGCGGGGCATGGAAAATCCTACACAGCGTTCAGCATAGTACAAGAGGCTATGAAAGACAAAGATACAACCGTTATTATTTTGAGTCCATCAACTATTTGGCGTAGAAACTTTGGATATATCAAGTATGTAAAAGTGGGAAGTTCTCTATTCAATCCCATAATTGAAAAAGATGATTTAGCCCTTGAGGGTGTGCCCTACCTTCGAGACACCATACACATCAATTTAGATAAAAAATGGATTTATCAAAAGTCACAGTGGTTTGAAAACCTAATCACTTCCAATCAGCACCTCCTTTTTGAAATCAAGTACAAGAACGGTAGAAGAATAAAGCAGTTTGAGAGCATAGCAATCAAGGCGATTTACGATTATCAAGAGAGAATGATCGAGGAAAACCCAAGTTATAAGCACCACTTTTTGATCGTTCTCGAGGAAGTGCAGAACGCTTTTGGCACATACAGCATGAATGCTGATGACAGCTTAGAACTGTTCACAATGTTCACCCAATCCCGAAGTGACGCCAATATCCATTACTTAGCAATCGGTCAACGCCTCAACGACATAAGCACAAAAGTAGTGGAAAGACTACGACCAATGGTGGGATTAACTGTTGGCGAAAACAGTTTAAGAAAAATCAAAGCACAACTACCCGATATCTTGAAGCAAAGGGTGCAAGAGTTACCATCAAGACATTGGCTTTACCTCGACGGCAAAGATTGTCCCGAAATCGTTATTCCAGAATACAATAAAGAAGGGGAACCAATCCAAACACTTCCCTATGAGGCACCCATCCCAATGGTTATGAGTTATTCCAAAAAGGAAGGCTTCTTTAGTAAACTATTTGCAAAGTAACAGGTGATATGCATGAAAACCAAATGTCCAGTATGTGGAATTGAAGGTGTCATACAGCAACGCGGAAAAAGCGTAAGAATCCAACACTATAGAGGATTTATCAATGGCAAAAGAGTCTACGAATACCACAGGACTAACGGAAGTAACTTGGAAGTAAACACCAAGTTTTTGGAAGTAAATCAGAATCAACTGCACACAACTGCGCAGGAAAAGGACGCCACTTTAGGCTTAAAATTAGAAATTATGGCGCGGGATGTGGGATTTGAACCCACGTGGCCTTTCGACCACAGACTTAGCAGGCCTGCCCCATACCAGGCTTGGGGAATCCCGCACGCCAATTACTGCCAATCAATA
>JAAZFA010000004.1 GCA_012511995.1 Thermoproteota archaeon
GTGTTAACAATATCTGTTTTAGTCTTGCGTCTCTATCTACAGCTTGACGAACGATAAAACCATCTTTTTCCATTATTTGAAGTACACCTGTCGCCGTTGAACGTCGAATGTTAAATTCTGTTTCAATATCTTTTTGGAATATTTCCTTTCCTTCATTTATTTCAAGGAACCCTATGATCCACATTTGCATAATAGTAAATTGACCACCATTGGTTCCAAAGATTATTTTATCTATTTTTCGCGTGATCCTGTTAGAAAGTATTTTAATTTGGAAGCCAATATGACGCTCATAGCCTATAAGCTACACCTTATTTTCATCTTAAGTCGTAAATGTTATAAAAAGTGTGCTATATAACTTCAGCCTTGTTTGGGCTATAGTTTCTGATTCAAAGATTAAATGATACATTCTCATTTACCCAATAGTTTAAACTTTAAGAACAACCATTCGTAGAAACAATACTTTATGCCCTTATAACGCTGATTTTATACTTTTGATTCAGGACTATTATGAGAAGCTATGGAAACAAGCGCAGGAGATTAAATCATTTATGCAAGTTAAACAGTTATATACCCGTGATTTTTAATTTTTGAATTTATTCTAACAATCAGCAAGAAGAAATTCACAATAGTATGACAAATTGTTACTGAAAAGTGTTAGTTGATAGCTCACCCCATCACAGAATGAATTAAATTTAAAAAAAACCAACTAAATAAATCTCTAGAGGAAGTATGGTCAATAAAACAATAATCACATGTCAGAAGTGCGGGTACACCTTCCAAAACATATGGCGACAGTAAGCGGTTATGAAGTGAGTGCACATGGCAGACATGTTCATTGCAGTAAAGGTGGGGCTATTGTAGCGGAGTTTTTAGCCTTAGTTAAAATGAAAAAAGCAAGATTGTAAATAGTTGTTTGCCCTTATATGTTAATTGAATCAGCGGTTCTTTATCGGTTGCTGAGTTATAGATTTCCGCTTCGTAGAAGAGGTTGTGGCCATCCCAATCGGTCTTAGTAACCTTTCCGATGGCGTTTGGAACTGCGACATGCTCGATGTAAGCCAGTGCATTAATGCAAATTTGAATAAGCTTTCTAAGGTTTCAAACATTACCACAATGATTTTGAAGGATGATTCCAAGGTCTCCTCGTATGCAAAAACAGAAACTTGTCCTTTATACTATTTCAGACAAATAATATCACGATTAATCGAAAACGATGTCCAAATTGCAATAAGATTCGGTTTCTATACGCAACCTGACGATAGAAGTAACGTTCAGTTGGAAAACATTAATGTACTAAGCAAATCATTTGCAGACTATATTGATTTGGTTACTGCAACCCGTCAGTTTGTCGATAGCCTTGTTACCGACTCATATCAGCTTATTTGTTTGGAGCCTAAAAAACTGAACTATCAAGCGCTTTCATCATTAAGCAGTTTCTAAAAATATGCTACTAAGTCAATTTGGAATTCGATTGCAACTGACGACCTTAATAGCCTACTTCAAGAGTTTAATTTGATAGAATTTAATGAAAGAGCCAACTCACCGATTTCACAATGTCAGCACAAAACTTTTGCCAAAAAAATCGATTTCATTTTTTCGAAGCTTCAAATAAACGATGAGCAGTTTAAAGATGAGTTGAAAAATATTTTCAGTTTTTCCTGAGTTTACCCATGTCGGTTATGTGTCAACCATGTTTGCATCCACATATGAGTCAGAATGCATTTTTGGCGACGAAATAGGTCCCTATCTTCCTAGTACGGAGAACTTCAGCGAGTTAAAGTTTGAATTACTGACAACTGGAATGAAGTTATTATCACGCGTTTATTTTCCATCGCTCAGGTTTGCACTTGCAAGGCTCATCAATGAGCCAAATGGAGTTAATGGTGAACTTGACAAATTGACTACTATGATAAACTCTGAGTTAGCAACGAGAAACAACCAGTATTACTTCTTTATTGTAAACAGCTTAATTGGGTCCAAGAAAAACATAACATTGCTTTGTAAATGTGGAACAGTAACATTATGGAAGCCGCCTCACAAAAATGAAGATATGCTTTGCAAAGTATGTGGAAGCACGTTTAATTTCATAGTAATAGATGGAGACCCAGGATACATTTTTACTTCACAGGGACACGTAAAAGCAATAGGCTCATCTGCACCTAATTTGGGTGATTTACCTGAAGATAAATTTAAAGAGGTCTGGGCGAAATGGCGGGAAGAGATGGAAAAAAAGCATCCTAATAAAACAATATAATTTTGCTTAGCTTCGCTGGTGTTTGAGCTGTTCACTAAACTCTATATCAGCCCTCGCACGTTCGAGCTTTTTTAGGGCGTTCTTTCTTGAACGGGTTACGTTGGGCGTTTCCATTTTCAACTTCTTGGCAATTCGGTAGTCATTCAAGCCGTCAGCATGCAACCGTAGAATCTTTCGCTCACGCCCAGTCAACGCCATAACTTAAGTATCCTCTTCAGAAGCGCTGTGCAAAGTCACGCCTTCGGCTAGCAAATCTTTCTCTAATGATTTATAGGCGTCTACGCCAAAGCTTGTAATGGCCCAGCACCAACCCAGCTCCATTATTCATACGGAAAACCGCTTAACATTTCATATTTTAAATACTCAAACAGGTTTCCAATAATATGAAATGCCCTCAAAAAGCCGACTGACTCCAAATGACATTCCTCGCCCCAGAAATGCTAGGTTTGATGAGCGCACTTGTGTTCGGGGTTAAATATCTATTATGATGTATATCATAATACTGCAATAATTGCAGGGTTATGATAAAAATGAAAAAAGGTTTTGCTCAAGAAACTGTGGCTTAAAGCCAAGTTTTTACAGTGACAGGTTCTTTAGCTCTCCAATGACTTTCTCCTTACACGCTTCTGTGAATTCAGTGGTAACAAACGTCCCCTTCCATGAATCCAAGAAGCGCTTATCTGCAATGTCTGAGATGATGAGCGACAGGTTCGTCTCTATTATCTGCGGTAAGCCAGCGTTTTCTTAGCTTCCTCTTTAAGGTCGTGTGGAATACCTCTTTTCCAAACCAATGTGGCAATGTCCCTTATGTCGCTAGGCCTTGCGGACATGAGCTTTAGAATAAGATAATCAGTATAGTCTGGGATGTACATTTCATATTCTTCTCGAGCAATCGTTATTTTCACTTTGTTGGCTTTCTGCAAGAACTTCTCGGTAACAACAAATACCTGCTCGTCTGTTCTTCCACGCACCTCGCCTTCCATGAAATCGATCGATATCTTTGCTCCAGCGCCAAGCAACTTTATGCATCTCATGAAGCCGTGGGTGCCTTGCTTCTCGCAGGTGTCTGTGCTCATATCCTTGGACAGCAATTTCTGAATCCTGTCCAGACTCCAACTCTCCGCCCTTTTGAGGACGAAATCGCAATCTCTTGTATACCTTGAAAAGGATGTGAA
>JAAZFA010000086.1 GCA_012511995.1 Thermoproteota archaeon
CTCGAAAAAGTCCGAAAAATTGGTTTCCTTCTCGATCTTCCTTTTTCGATAAATATCCATGGAACAGCTTCTAATTACATTAACGATATAAGCCGCCAAAATGTTTCGGTTGAGTTTTCTTATTGTTGGAAGATATTTAATAAGTTTTACGAAGGATTGTTGAACAACGTCTTCAATGTCTGCTTGGTTCTTGAAATATCTCCTTGCCTGGTTTAACATCAACCCATTGTAGTTATCATAGAGCATTTCAAGAAACAATCGGTCGCTTTCCGGACTGAAATCATGGTCTCGTGATGATGACAAGATTACTCCTTATCCAATCTGTTTTCAATTGTACATTGGAATGAAAAACACGGTTTCTCATCCCTGCCTACAGCATTAAGTAGCTATTGATTATCGTTCTTTTCATTGTTTAAGAAACATTCTTCGTGTCTTTCGAGCATGTGTTTCTCGGAGTACAAGTTTGATAATGATTTGCATTTTTCACGATATGCAACTCTGGCAAAAAATTCTTGAGTGATGTTAATCATACAAGAACGAATTAAGGTCTTAGCAAGCAAAGGAAGTGTATATACACATCCGCAAAAGGTACTCCGTTATCTTGGTGAATAATTCTGGATTTACTGAAGCGTTTGTGAAAGGGTTATTAGGAAAAGTATGAGAACAAGAAGGAACCTGATCATATTCTATGTCAACGACGATGAACTTCAACGGATTGAAAAGAAGCGAAAAAGTATTGGCATAAATTCACGCAGCGCATATCTGCGCAAGGTTGCCGTCGATGGTTATGTGATCCATATTGATTATGCGTATTTAAAGGAACACACCCGACAAATAAGAATGATCGGTATCAACATCAACCAAATCGCTCATCACCTTAACGCCACAGGTGAGATCTACCAATCTGACCTGAAAGCTATACAGGAGATGCTGGAGGAAATCTGGCGATTACAAAGATCCATCCTATCAAGTCTTCGCTGAAAAAAGCCATAGCTTATGTCGTTGCTGCTGGGAAAACTGAAGAGGGTTTTCTGGTGACAAGCTTTGCCTGTGCACCTGAAACAGCAGATTTGGAGTTCAGTTTTACACTTTCCCATTGCATGCAAAAGGGCAATAATCTTGCTTTTCACTTAATCCAATCCTTCAAGCCTGATGAGACCGATCCAGAGACCGCCCATAAGATTGGCGTTGAATTATCCAATGGGTTTTTGAAGGATCAATATGAGTACGTATTGAGCACCCACGTTGATAAGGATCACATTCATAACCATCTGATCTTCTGTGCTGCAAATTTTCTGGATCACCGTAAGTTCGTCTCCAACCGAAGGAGCTATTATCAGATTCGGAAATTAAGTGACCGACTGTGCCAGGATTTTGGGCTTTCTGTTGTTGTGACAAGTGAGGAAAAGGGAAAAGCATATAAAGAGTACTTGGCTCACCAAACCGGCACAAGTTGGAAAACTGATCTTCGTCGAGCGATTAGCCAAACCATTAAGCATAGTCAGTCCTATGAAGAATTTCTTCTACGTCTTAATGTTTCTGGATATGAAACCAAACAGAACCAGGGCATCTTGTTTCGCAAAATTGGTCAGCAACGATATGTGAAGGGCAGAACCTTGGGCTTGCCTTATACACTGGAGCAGATCAAGAAGAACTTCCTGCAAAAACAAACACATGCAAATCAATCGCAAACTTCCGATCGCCTTCCCTCCCTGATTGACATTGATGCGTATCTGAAAGCCATTAAGAATAAAGGATATGCCCGATCTTTGGAGATAAAGAACCTGAAAGCAATTTCAAAGTCCCTGCTATTTTTGGAGGAACAGGGAATTTATACCGTTGGATCGCTTGATAACAAACTTAGAGAAGTAAAGGAAGAATTTGAAGCAACTCGAGTAGAGATCAAAAAATTGGAAGACAAAATTTCCGAGTTATCCGAGATCGCAAAACACATTAGAACTATTAAGGAGATCACAAAGAACTCCGAGGCATACATGGTTAACTTAACGCAATCAAAACATATTATTCTTCAGTCATCAATCAAAGTGCTAAAGGAAAAAGGGATAGAACCTTTCTCGTTAGACGTTCATGCTCTCCAAAAAGACTTACAAGACCTAATTGATAAGAAGCGTCAGCTTTATATTCGGTACAGAGAAGTAAAGGTGTTTTTGAGACAAATCCGAACTGCCAGATCAAACCTAAATTGTTTATACTCACCTTCCCAAAATCTTGAAGTCGATAAACAATAACTCGGAAAAAAGTCAATATGTTGAAGTAAAACTGAGGCCTATATCAAATCTAGATTATTAAACGGTATAATTCACTTGATTAATTATTCGACATAAGTTTTCATCAGACACGGAGGTGAAATATGGGGATACCTGTTAAACAACGAGGCGAAGTTATTTCAAATGAAATCAGAAGTAGAATTGCCATTCGTTATAAAACTGTAACTCGGTCAATTAATAAGGCATTCTGGGATATGGAGAGTGACACACTTCATAGCCTTTACGTTGGATCGTATGGCCGAGGTACTGCTATTGATGATAGTGATATTGATATCTTGATGGAATTGCCTGAAGTTGAATATAACCGTTTTGATGCAGTCTGGGGTAATGGACAGTCACGTTTATTACAAGCTGTTCGAAGTGCGATATTGGAAAGCTATCCTCGGAGTGATGTTC
>JAAZFA010000087.1 GCA_012511995.1 Thermoproteota archaeon
GGCACTCAAAAAACTGGATTATGGCAATGCTAAGGTCGTTATAGGAACTGACCTAGAAGCTAACCGTTTTTCCCTCTACGTTGTAAGGTTGCTAAAGAGAGCTGTTTCTAATCAGAGGATAGTCAAAGAGATTGGCATTGATTCGCAGAGGGAGTGTTTGGGTTTTAAGTTGATTGTTAAATCAGGTGAGCGTACTGCTGACTAGCTGACTACGCTACTAAAGTTGCTGAGAACACGCTTCAGTTGAAGAACCCTGTTGATGAGCACATTACTCAAAAACTCGATGAGTAAAAGTAGTGTAGTGAATTCTATGTTTGAGAATTCCATGGAGGCTCTTTAAACGTGACTACAACTTGGACGAAACTGTGATTGAGCGGCTAAATCAGGTGATTAACTTGAGAAGGAGACGATGCTTAGCTTGTCTAATGCTAAAAACGATGAAATCGTCGAACTACGATTAAGCATTGAGAGCATTCGTAGAACGGCAGAGTATGCCTGTGACATTTCTGAAGTTGTACTTAACATGACTGTTGAGTCTGTTCTTAGGTAACCATCCAATTGTGGTTTTTTCTCTTAGATAATGGGTTGCTTGCTATACCCGTCATCTACTAACCGGATTGGTTTGTCATCTTTTTTGTTTTTACGTTTGGGTGAGGCGGTTCGGGTGTAGCAGTGACTGTTAGAGTATTGGTTGGAGGGGTATTTGTGTTGAATTTGCTTTAGCTATGGGTGATTGTAATACACATGATGGTCTATAGAAAGAGTAATTCTGATGCTGCACTTCTTGATGGAAACCATTTTTCTGCTAACTAATTTAGAATGATTCAAAAAAACAAAGTACTTCATGACTTGGGTAACTTGCGGCGTCTATTAGGTGGGCTGTTCCGTCTGGGCAGTAGACTTTCGCTTTTTTGGGCTTTCTGAGCGTTTGTTGCATGCTTTTAGGCTTAGCAACCGTTCACAATCTCGGGATAACATTTTGCTTTTCATCTCCCTTTCAAGTAAGCTATAACACCATTGTTGCCTATAGAGTTAGCTCAAAACTATCCAGCAGTTGACTAAACTGCCCATAAAGTTAGCCGAAGCTTGAGGAACCTTTAAGAAACAAAGTGACCCTCAACAAACAGACAAAAATGCAAAGCTTAAAATTTAATGCAAAAGGAATATTCTTAGACCTTGACGGCACACTCGTTGATTCCACCGCAGCATACCTTGAAGCCGCAAAAATTGCATTTCGCGCAGTTGACAAACCCATACCAACAGATGAAGTTATGCTTGATTTACCTAAACGTATAGAACAAGGTAGAACAATAGAATATATCACAAAAGGTACAACGAACGAGTTTTTACCTGTTTACTTTGATGCTTACCATTCTATAGCTGAAAGAGAAACCAGACTATTCCCCAATACAGCATCAACATTAGCTCTTTTATCCAAAAAGGCAAAACTTGCGCTCTTTACAATGCGATATGTACCCAATGAAAAACTAAAGAAAGAATTAGAACTACATGGTATAGCCGAATACTTTACCCACATCGTTACTGCATTGGACACAACCAAACCCAAGCCGTCTCCAGAAGGTCTAATACTATGTTTGAACGTCTTGAAGCTCGATGTGTGTCATTGCTTAATTGCAGGTGACTCCATCAACGATTTACAAGCTGGAAAAGCAGCAGGATTAAAAACAGTGGGGCTGCTCTCAGGACTTTATAGCAAAGAAGAACTTATGCAGGAAAGCCCAGATTTAGTACTACCTAACCTAAACGCTTTACCAAAATACATAGAATAATCGATGCTTGTATATCCAAACTGGAAATATTTTACGTTTCAACATAGGTAGTTACATCATTTCCCAAAATAAAGTTTAATTAAAACCTTAACTTACATTGGATATGGAGAGGGCTTCAGCGGGAATCGTGATGAGTTTCATTGAGATAATGATAGGGGATAAATTGAAAGATGCCGACCCTGCTTTAAATATCATGGGTTCAGACAGAAAAGTTTTGCAGGTGGCTTGCCAAGACTTTATTAACTACTTGAAATTCCATTGGTCCCTAGTGGGAAAAGAAGGAAACCAATGTGAAATCGTGGATAAGCTTGGACAACTTTTTCGAGAAGATACCGATGAATTAGACGCTTACTTGACTGTTTGGTGTAATATTTGGTTTAAAAAATGGCAAGAACGTGTAAAACTGCTAATCGGAAATCAGAGTGCCAA
>JAAZFA010000088.1 GCA_012511995.1 Thermoproteota archaeon
CTTTATCCCTACATTGTTAGAGGTGCAATAGCGGGTCCCGACGAAGAATCAATAAAAATAGCTGATAAACTATGTGATACCTTGAGTTTGCGTGCTATTTCTCAGATTTTAGGGCAGGATCCACGCGGCATAGGCATGGGTTAAAGGGATAATTACTGAAGCGGTGATCACAAAAAAGGTTGCTATTAACGGTTGCGTGTGTAGCATCTTTCTGTCTGTGCGTAAATTACCCCGTTGCATGTGGGTATTTTCATTTTCTTTCTTTTAGAAAATCCTTGAGTTATTTTTTTTGTTTATTTGGTTTTTAATTGGTTTATTCAACTGGTTTTACTCAACTGGAGATTAAATTAGTTTAACCTAAAGTTTATTAAGTTTTGTTGGCTAATCCAGCCAGGTAAGATGACAAAAGAATGCTCGCCCAAACAATCTCTATATCTAGTATCAAAGCAAACCAAAAAAGAAAAAAGATGTCTCTGATTCTACGTAACCTCAAAATTTGGTCCTTGATGGAGTTAAACTCTGCACCTATCACTTCAGCCGTTCAAGATAATGCGTTTCACGATTACCACGGGCAAATTTTTAACAATAGCCCTTTTAGGAGGTGAACTCTTTGAAAACCAAAACCATTATTGTAGCAACATTCATCATAGGACTACTTATAATATCCTCTGGGTACGGTGTTTACAGTTTATACTTCACAGGATCAAACTCACCTTCCCCCACAACTGAGCCCATATCCATTCCCACTACGCAACCCACAGTACCGCCTACCATAAATGCATCTCCTACAGGATCAGCATCTACTACTGTCACAACGTCTCCTACAAAAAAGCCTTCAACCTCAAATACAACGCCCACCCCTACACCCGCTCCAAATAGCGTAACCGTTACCGACGCCAACGACATAACTATGACAATATCCCTTCCAGTAACAACCATTGCTGCCCTTGATTCTGGCGTAGCCGAGATTCTTTGTGCAATGGGCTGTCAAAGTCTCATAGTTGCACGTACCGCTAGTTGCACAATGCCCTCTTCACTTTCAACCGTGATTTCTGTAGGGGCAAATGACTATGAGCCAAACGTTGAGAAACTTATCGAACTTGACCCTGACGTTATATTTGCTAGTTCAATGCTACCTTATAACCCGACTGCTTATCAGCAATTACGTGATTCAGGTATAGCCGTTTACATTGTTGATACAACTTCTCCTGAACCAACTAACCCTTCTACGATGACAAGAGATGAACTCTATGCCCTAGATACACCAATAGACTTCACGTGCACCTTGATGCAGAGTCTTGTCCCAATTCTAGGTCACCAAAGCGAGGCAACTAAATATATCGAGTGGGCACAGTATTACAACATACTTGTCAAAGACCGTATATACACTTTAACGCGTGGTCAACAAGTCAAAGTCTTTCTTGAATGGTACAACTACCCCTACCAAACATTTTCAACAGCAAGCGTATACCAGGCTGGAGGAATCAACATTGCAGAAAATGAAACCGATTACTCTGGAACGTTAACTCCTGAATTCGTGGTTGAACAGGATCCTTCAGCGATTATAGAACTGATCTACAGTGAAAACCATGACATAAATGATTTCATTGCAGCAAAAAATGACATCATGGCCCGCGTAGCCACCAAAGATACAACAGCAGTTAAAAATGGAAGGGTCTACATCTGTGATTTTAGCGCCAGAAGCGGCATACGATCGGTAGTCGGCTACCTCTACTGGGCTAAATGGATTCAACCAAGTCTCTTCTCAGATATAGACCCCGCAACAGTGAATCAGGAACTCAATCAAAAGTTTTTCGGAACTAGTGCCGCAGGGACGTTTGCATATCCATGACATCAATTACTGATATATAAAAAATTCTACAGAACAGGCAAAAAAGAAGGATGCTTGTACTCTCCTCCTTTTTTTGGTTTTAATCACAATCGCCCTTGTCTTAATTGGTTTAGCTGTTGTTTCTTTACATATCGAAGAGGCGGTGTGCTTGAACAGTAGTTCAGCAAAAATTAATCAAGATTAAGGCTTGCATGTGTAGCACCGTTTTGTCTGGGCGCAGATTACTCCACCACATGCTGGGCATTTCCATTTTTCCCTCTCAATTTTTAGAAAGTATGCCATGCCTTTAGTTTTGATGTGTGTAAAGCTTTCGATTATGCTTACTCCATATTTCTCGGAATAATACTTGTCGATTTCTGTCAATTTGTTGCATGGAAAATCTGGGCATTCAAAGCAATATTCGATTTTTTCTCTGTTTGCCAGGTTTTTACAGTGCTTTTTAAAGAAGCTACAGGTTATGAATCTTGTTCGGCAACCTTTGCATGGTTCTGTTTTTTCTCCGTTTAGTTTGTAGCCTAGAAAGCCGACGCATGTTTGGCAGTTGATTCCGCAATATGCATATAATTCACTAGTGAATTGATTGTTCATGTGCTATCCTTGTTGATTCTTTTAGATTGACTTTAAGGTTTGGTTTAATGATTGTTGTTTTCTGATTGATTATTTTTTGTTGTTTTGTGTTTTAATCAATTAATTTTGATCAACTGTAGATTAACTTTTGTTAAACCAAAGTTTATAGGGGTCACTTGGATAATCCAACCAGCAGGAGCAAAAAAGAATGGGTAACAAAACCATCTATCCCTTCACCGCAATAGTCAGCCAAGAACAAATGAAGACCGCTCTTATCCTCAACGTCATCAACCCCAAAATCGGCGGCGTTCTCCTAAGAGGAGAAAAAGGAACAGGTAAATCACTAACCGTCCGTGCACTAGCAAACCTGCTCCCCGATACAGAAGTCGTCTCCGACTGCGCATTCCACTGCGACCCAACCCGCCAAAAAGATGCCTGCGACACCTGCCACACAAAAATAGCAAAAGGCGAAAAACTCACAATAACCAAACGCCCTGTTACTGTAGTCGAACTCCCAGTCGGTGCAACAGAGGACCGTCTAGTAGGAACCATCGACATCGAGCGGGCAATAAAAACAGGGGAAAAACACTTCGAACCTGGTATTTTAGCCCAAGCCAACCGTAACCTCCTCTACATAGACGAAGTAAACCTACTCGACGATCACCTCGTTGATGTACTACTCGACGCAGCAGCCATGGGCGTAAACTATGTTGAACGTGAAGGTGTCTCCTTTAGTCACCCCTCCCAATTCGTTTTAATCGGGACAATGAATCCTGAAGAAGGCGAACTACGCCCCCAACTACTGGATCGCTTCGCTCTTTCAGTAGAAGTGAAAGGTATACCCTACAAGGAAGCAAGAGCCGAAATAGTTCGACGCAGAATAACCTTCGAAAGGGATCCCGTCGCTTTTGTCGCTGCGCAGCTTAATAATCAAGAACAACTGCGCCAGAAAATTATTTCCGCTATTAAAATTTTACATGACGTTATACTAAGCGATGACCTTCTTAATCTGATAACGCAAATCTGTACCGATTTTGCCGTCGATGGACACCGCGCAGATATCGCAATGTACAAAACTGCTTGCACCATTGCCGCCTACAACGGTAGAATAGAGGTAACTGAAGATGACGTTAAAGAGGCTGCTGAACTAGTGCTTCCTCATCGTCGACGTCGTCAACCGTTTGAAGAACCAAAAATGGAGCAGCAGCAGGTAAATGAAAGCGTCGATAAATGGAATCAAAACAAGCAGCACCCCCAACAAAACGATAACTCAACAATACCCGAGGAACCCGACCAGCAAGAGGAACCCTCCAAAGAGCAAGTTTTCCAAGCCGATAACCCCTATGCCGTAAAACCCTTAACAACTCCAATCTTTGACAAGATTGAACGTCACGGTTCTGGTCGAAGATCAAAAACACTCAGCGATTCCAAGCGGGGACACTACGTAGCAAGTATGCTTCCCAAAGGCAAAGTAACAGATTTAGCTTTCGATGCAACTTTGCGTGCGGCAGCTCCTTTTCAGAAGCGTCGAATAGAATTCTGTAGCGATCAACAAACCGCTCTTTTGATTGAAGGCTCTGATTTGCGAGAAAAAATTCGTGAAACAAAAATGGGTAATTTGATAATGTTTGTCGTAGATGCCAGCGGTTCCATGGCTGCAGAAGAACGGATGAGTGCTACCAAAGGTGCAGTGCTTTCTTTGCTATTGGATGCTTATCAACGTCGAGACCGTGTGGGCTTGATAGCCTTCCGCAAGAATACGGCGGAACTGATTCTGCCTCCTACCAACAGTGTAGAGTTAGCCCAAAAGTGCTTAACTAAATTACCTACCGGTGGTCGTACTCCGCTAGCCCACGGTTTAAGACTAGGCTTGGATACCGTTAAGCGTTCAATACGCGCTGAAGACATTCCTCTGCTGGTTCTAGTTTCTGACGGTCGTGCAAACGTTAACATATCTGGTAGGGGCCCAATTGAAGAAGCTACTTGTATAGCGCATGAAATCGCTTCAAAGGGTATTCACTCAATAACTGTGGATACTGAGCGGGATTTTATCAGCTTTGGTTTAATTAAAAAAATCTCAGAAGCAATGGGTGGAAAATACCTGCGGTTGGAAGAACTCGGCGCTATGCCTCTTGTCAATGTTGTACGTAGCAATCTAATCCATAGCAAGAATTCACCTTGTAATACTTAGTTATGGAGGCAAAAAGATGAAAAAGAACACTATTGCATTAATCGCAGTCGCGCTGGTATTGATAATCGTTGTCGCATCTGGTATCTACACTTTTAGCCATTTCTCACCAGAAACAACCACCCAAGATGAAAACGTGTTAACTATTGTAGATCCCAACGGAGACACAGTTAAGATCACTCAGCCTGTAAATGGAATTGTTTGCACCGACGCCATAGCTACAGAGATAGTATGTGCCTTGGGCTGTGAGAATAGAATCGTTGGTGTAGATACAAGCTCTGATTTCCCCCCATTAGTGAAGACGAAAAAAAGTGTCGGGGAACCATACAGCGTAAGCATAGAACAAATACTCAAATTAGCTCCCGATTTAGTTCTTGCTGGTGCACCAATTAACTACTTCAATAACCAGACATCAAGCCGAATTGAAGACGCAGGCATACCAGTATTCATCTGTCATGCAATAAACCCATCTGTAGACACCACTGAATCAACGATTGACACAACCTGCTCATTGGTAACCCAAATAGGCAAAATTCTAGAAGTGCAAGACAAAGCGACAGAACTTGTCAATTACATGCAGAACTACCAAAAAATAGTCAATGAACGCTTAGCAAACCTAACTGAAAGCGATAAGCCCTCTGTCTATTATGAATGGTATCAGGATTGGCAAACAATGATAGTGCCAACAATCGTTCAAGTGGGCGGAATCAACATCGCTGAAAATCAAACAGAAGTCGCCCCTATGATGAGCCCTGAATATGTTGCAGAAGCTAACCCTGATTTTATCATCCGAATGATCAGCAGCTCAAACAATGACATAGCGGACTTCAAAGATGCTCAAAACCAACTAACAACCAGACCCGCATTAAAGAACTCCAACGCTGTCAAAGACGGCAATGTTTACATTTGTGACTACGGCATCACTGGCGGAGTACAATGCGTCGTTGGATATTTACAATGGGCAAAGTGGTTCCACCCAGATATCTTCAGTGACATAGACCCCCCAGTTATACATCAACAGTTACTCGACGAATTCTTCAACATAACTATAGGCGGAGTATATGCCTACCCATGAGTAACGTTGTGGAACTAAAACAGCTCTACAATACAGGCAAAAGAAGAAAAATTTTTGTTATCTTCTCCCTTTTTTTAGCTCTAATAGTTGTTTCCCTTATATCAATCAGTTTAGGCGCTGCTTCTCCAGGCATACAAGAAGCAATACAAGTCATATTTGCAAAAACTTTACCCTTCCTCAAACTCGATCCTGGACCCCAACTTGCACAGACCATCATCTGGAACATACGTTTACCCAGATTACTTTTAGCGATAATTGCAGGTGCAGGATTAGCCGCTGCAGGAGCAACAATGCAGGGGATACTACGTAACCCCCTCGTATCATCCTACGTCTTAGGTATCTCCTCAGCTGCAGGGTTCGGTGCAGCACTCGCTATAGTGTTTGGCATAAGCGTCGTTTCGATATACAGCGGTTACATAATAATTGGAAACGCTTTCATCTTCTGCTTACTTGCTATGGTTATGGTGTATTTAATCGCTCGAGTTAGAGGTATGAGTTCAGAAACCGTCATTTTGGCTGGTGTAGCGGTTGGTTTTCTCTTTTCCGCCCTTCTTGCTCTCATTCAATACATGGCTCCAGCGACTGAAGCTATAAGCGCCATCGTCTTTTGGCTCATGGGGGGGCTCTACAATGCCACATGGGACAACCTTATCATCTGTGTTCCCATTGTTGGTGTTACCATAGTTCTCATGATGTTTCAGGCTTGGAACATCAACATTATGAGTATGGGTGAAGAAGTTGCAGTAAGCCTAGGAATTAACTCTAAACGTGTCTTAGCTATCAACATGGTTCTAGAAACTGTTGCTACTGCAAGCATAATCGCCTTAACTGGAATCATAGGCTTTGTAGATTTAATTGCACCTCACATCGCTAGGATGCTTATTGGCAATGATTATCGCTACCTTATTCCCTGTAGCGTTGTACTTGGCGCTTTTATGCTTCTATGCGCCGATACTGTAGGGCGATTGATAATTATGCCTACTGAATTGCCTGTGGGTATAGTAACTTCACTGCTAGGCGTTCCATTCTTCATTTATCTATTAGTAAGTAAACGGAGGAAAAGTTTTTCTTGAAACTGAAAATAAACAACCTGTGTTTCAATTACACTACAATTCCAATACTGAGAAACATCAATCTAGACGTCGAATTAGGCGAAATGCTAAGCATTGTGGGTCCGAACGGTTCAGGTAAAAGCACCCTACTCAAATGTATTAATCGAATACTTAAACCTAAACGGGA
>JAAZFA010000005.1 GCA_012511995.1 Thermoproteota archaeon
ACTACAAGCCTGGGCTTATCCGACTGAGACATAAACTCTAAACATCCGCATAAAATACAAGCATTATGCTAAAAGAGAAGTTTGCTAAAGATAAATCATGCTGTAGTAGTGCCTCTATACTCTTTATTCTGCAGTTCTAATGGGCAACCGCCGCCACAAACTTGTAAGTCCGTACAAGATTTACATTTTTCTTCTACATACTGGCGTTTGCGGAGTTTTTCAGCTAATGGGTTATACCAAATTTTTTTCCATTGCTCGGTTAGAATGTTACCAAGCGTTTCAAAGTAACTCTGGCAGGGATACACATCACCGTTTGGACCGATACAAGCGTTAATCATAGCAGCAGTACAACTTTTTACACCCAAACCAAGTTGAACTGGGTTGAAATCACAGTACTGGGTTGGCGTATACCAAAGAAATTTTAAGCCAAGTTCTTGAGCTCGATCAAGCACTTTTGATAGCAATATTTTTAGATCATTGGTGGATAAGGCAAATTCATTGCTAATCTTTGAGGCTTTGCCGCTATAGATCAGACTATTACAACCAAAGGCATCAACACCTAAACCTTTGAGGTATTCAACAGTCGTTAAAAAGTCAGAGGCATTATGTTTGCTTAGCGTAGTGTTAGTGGATACATAGATCTGGGATTGTACAGCGTTTTTAATACCTTCAAGTGTTTCTTTCCAGCTACCCTTAGCTTTGGTCATAGCATCATGAATCTCGGGTTTATGTGATTCAAGAGTAATTTGAACGAAATCTAAACCTGACTTCTCCAACACTTCAACGTATGCTTTGTCTTTGAGGCGACGTCCATTGCTAATAAGTCCTGTGACAATACCTTTGTTTTGCGCATAAAAAAGTAACTCTGGAAGGTCATCACGCAATGTAGGCTCACCCCCTGTAAAGGTTAAAATAAAGACCCCTACTTCGCTTAATTTATCGACAACAAGCTTCCATTGGCTAGTCGTAAGTTCAGGGGTTGAATGTGGACCGCCTGCATAACAGTGGATACAATCGTTTTGGCATCGAAAAGTCAGCGCCATATCCATTCGCAATGGAGCAGAATACGGATATGTAAAGGGTTCTTCTTTTTCGATATCAAGAAAAGTCACTGGATCAACTTTTTCAGTCTTTGCAAGGGTACTAATGGTGTAGACGAGACGTTCATAATCAGCTTTAGCTTGCTCTGAGTCTACGCGATATATACGGCGAATTTTAGCTATTGCTTCTTTTTCAGGAATCCCCTGCATAAAGTAATAAGCGAATGCTGAAGCGGATTCATTTAGATGTAGAATCGTATTAGCGTTAATAACCATCACACCTCTACCGTCCCCTTCAAGTCTTAATTGCAACGACATGCCAGCGTATTCGTCTTCACCGCGATAAGTATAGCGCCCGATCGGAACCTTCTGTTTATGCACTAATTTTTTTAGAAACCTCATTTAACGACCACCTCCACCTGCACACGCACAAGCACAACTGACACAAGCACAAGCACATGCACAAGCTGCACAGGCGCAGACGCAATCAGACCCTTTCCTTGCAGGTTGATGACTTGCCTTGGGCGGTGCAGGAACAATCGCGTTAGCGAATTTTTCTAAGCTACCAACGATGTTACTGCTGGTCTGCTCTAATGAAGTTGCTATGTTGTTAGCAAAGTCAGCGCCTGGAATAGCCGGTGCTGGTCCGCTTTGTGCTGGAGCGTTAATGTTTGGTCGATAAGTTGGGTGTGGATGATAAACAGTATAGCCGTACCACCACCAAAACCACAGGGGACTGGGTTGGAAGGGACGATTTAGGAATGCTGTTTCGGTACGTGCATGTTGATTAGGATCCATCATAAGCCAAAGCAACTGTTCATCATAAGCATTGGAGGCTAACTCGGGGGTACCTGCCTGCTCGACTTGTTTCCATGCTTTCGCAACAATCTTGCGGTAATAACCCACCGTGTCCTTTCGACTATAGCCCTTTAGTTTCGCTTCAACAGTATCCCGAAGGAACATAACAGCCTTAGCCAGTTTTTCTTCATCAAGAGTACCGTCTTGTTTGAGTGCTTGTAGGAAATCAATTTCATAGTAGCGGAGAGGTTTTTCTTTGGTGCCAGTTTTGCTCTCGTATGGTTGCAACACCGTGAGTTTAAGTGACGGCTTGGTTTGTTCCGCCCAAACCGCCCGTTTCTGTAGTAAGCCATAGAGAATTTCGGTCACTATCTGTTGCGGTTTCATATCCATAAGATAAGAAGCTTCCACTGCGGTTAAACCCCGCTTTACGCCAAGGGTTTCCATACTTACTTTTGGCTTGGAATAACTATTCTTACTCAACCGATATGCCAAGAAGACAAAAATAAAAACAATAAATAACGCTATAATCACAGTAAATAAAGTAAAAACCCAGTCAAAACCACTTTCTGTTGAAGGAGAATAATTAGGCAAATACTCAGCAGGAAAAGAAACGCCCACCATAAATCTCTCATTAGGTTCAAGTCGGGGTCTTTCCCAATAAACAGTCAATCGACCCTCAACGATGGAAGTGGCATTGTAAAAGTTCTCTGTCGTTTTAACATCATCCACGTTTACACCTTGCGGTAAGATAATCTGAATCCTCACGTCATTGACTGAGACGTTCTCTATCCATTGAGGGATAAATTGCATACCGTAATTACCGGGGTTAGTGGTGTCATTACTTATCATACCGGCCACGTTGGTGGTTATTGTGTACCAAATACTGTCTCCAGTGTTCAGGGGTTGGTTAAAATCAACGGATGCCACATCAGGGGTATAACTGTATGTGTTTAATTGGTTTCCATATTGGTCTACAGCTTTACCTATAGTGAAGTCACGGCTTGGCTGTCCAACATCAAAAGCACGAATGGTACCTTGGGTGACAGTGACTGTAAGATTGTAGATTAAATCGACTGTACCGTCGTCGTTGATGAAGACTTGTACCCACTGGCGGTCTACACGGTAAGTATTATCCTGTGCTTGCACAAGACTAACACTTGACGATACAACGATACAAAGCGCAAGAACCGCAACAAAAAAAGCTGCTCGTTTCACCATTTTGGTTCCTCAGTAACCTCAAAAGTTATTCCACAGTATGGGCACTTAACATAAGGTACACCCTGAGTTATCTTTATTTGGCTTGCCTCGATACTGCCACCACAGTTAGGACACCTTATTGAAGTCGCTTTCATTTGCCCAGATAATTCAAGACGTTGCACGATTGTTTTAGGGCGACGGTTTAGATACCAGACTACTGCAATCACAGCAATACCAACTGCAAACAAGATGACGCTGACAAAAAGCCTAGACGCTGTAGCCTGTACAGATGCCGCTATGCCAAAGATGATTGCGAAAAAGAAACAAATCGTAACCACTATACCGCCAATAACAGTAATTAACTTCATAACTAGTTGCGTGATAGCTTTAGAATTTAAACCTAATCCTATTGATATTTTTAGAACCGAAAAGCGTCTAGATAAAATGGTATGCTCAAAATAGTACCAGAGACGCATTACAGTAATAAGTAGATTTACAAGCAATCCTAAACTGATATAAAAAAGTGAAGAATTAAGCTTTTGTTGCTATACGGGTCTTCTTCCAGTTATGAGCCAAACGACAAGAATAATGATGCCGATGACAAGTATGATGTGTATCAGTAGACCAGCCGCAGGTATTAGCAACCAACCAAAAAGCCAAAGCAGAATCACTAAAAGGGCTATCCACAAAAGTATGGACATACTTAGAACCAGAGATATTGTGATAAGTTTTGATTATTTATTGACATGTGACTACAATAAACCAGCCACATAAAAACGTCTTTGAAACGCTATCGAATATCAAAAATAGAACTGTTTTCGTTCAACCACGAATTTCTCCACACTATTGACTGACCCTACATAAGCGACATCAGTTAAACCTACAAACAAACCAGTCTCAGCAACACCCGGAATCATCTTAAGGGACACATTAAGCTCAGCAGGATTCTTGACCTCACCAAAAACAACATCAACCAAGGCATTACCGTTGTCAGTAATGATAGGTCCAAGCTTACCCTTAGCTTCACGCACCGTCAACATACCACCCATTTCAGCTAGTTTTCGCTTAACAGGAGAAAGCGCAAAGGGCATAACTTCAACAGGTATAAACTGGTCATTAGCACCTAAAAACGCTACCTTCTTGCCCAAATCAGCAATAATAACATTCAGCTTAGAAGCAAAAGCTACAATTTTTTCTCTAGCAAGTGCTGCACCGCCACCCTTAATCAAATAAAGTTCAGGCGTTAACTGGTCGGCGCCGTCGATTGTAACATCAATAACTGGATGCTCTTCGAGTGTAGTAATAGGAATTCCATTGTCAATTGCAACTTGAAAAGCTTGATAGGAACTGGGGATCCCCATGATTTTAATACCTTCGATTTTCATTCGCTCCCCCAAAGCTTCAATGGCAAACGCTGCTGTGCTCCCACTCCCTAACCCAACGATAAATCCATCATGAACATGCTTGACTGCTTCCAAAGCAGCATTCTGTTTTTGTAATACTATATGGTCTTTGCTAAGTTTCAATTTCCATCTGTCCTAGTTTATCGAGTACTTTCTCAACTTCACTTCTAATGGATTCAATGCGTCTTTCAGCCTCTGTCTTTTGCGTCGGTTTATCTCCTAGAGGCTTACGTTTCTTTGCAGCAGGTGTCTTCTTTCCTTTTTCTGAAGATGTTTCTTCTTCTGTTTCCTCTTCATCATCTTCCATTTGTATAGGTACGGTTTGGATTGGCTTTATGGGAATTTCACGTACAGGTTTAACGTCGATTCTACCCCGAAGCTCCTCAACTTTACTTGTTAATTCGCCGAAGCGTTCACTAAAAAGCTTCATTAAATCTTCTTGCATGCTTTCAAGTTCGTGTAAAGCGATGATTGATTCATCTTTAGCAATTGATTCTTTAATGGTATTCATCCGTTGTTTATAAGAAGCAGCGAGTTTTTCACGTTCTGACTCAGTGATTTTGCCTTCTGCATGCGCCTCGTAGAGACGACGAATAGCATCCCCCAAGATTTCACGTTCAAGATCAAGCATACGTAATTCGTCTTTAGCGGTGATTGCCGTACTACCCTGTATGCTCTTTGATAGTCTAAAAGGCATGTTAGGTAATGAGGCATACGGAGGGTCTATTGCGCTTGGTTGAGGTTGGGGTGCTTTAGTTTGCGACTGCAGATCATCTTTCTTTGAAGTTGCAGATTTTTTAGTACCATATCTACGCATGGCTAAAACTACTATGCCGATGGCGGTGATTACCACTACTACCATAACCATAACTATTATTGGGTCATCATACCAAGCCAATACATGCCATCCTCGGTATCTGATATCTCGCCATGGATATATTAATTAATATATCCGTTAACTTTATGGTTTCAAGTTTAAATAAATGTCGCAAGATAAATGATTAAAGCCCAAAAAGAGGCTAATTATCTAATTTAGAAATATCCGTAGTTAGTTAATAGGTACTTTCGAGTAACATAAAAATAATCAGATGTATCAAGCACTAGTATTTGGTGGCGGTCTAACTCTCTTTCCCAGTTTTACACGTAATGCAATGCGGTAAAGTTTTCTAAGTGTCTTAACAAGTTGCTCTAAATTTAGTGTACCAGAATAAATCAGCGGAATCTGCTCATATTGAGCAATGCGAATAGCCTCTTCATCTGGCATCGCTTTATGAAAAATCACAAGTCGAGGTTTAAGACTGCTAACTCGGATAATCATCATAGGCAAGCTTCCACCGTCCACATTTGTAAAAATTAACGCACGTTCAGTAGTAGCACCAAAAAGCTGCAGGTATTCTGAACCAGAATAAGCTTCAACTGCTTTGAGACTGTCGATAACTGTGTAGCCATTAACTTCTTTAATGTATTTTTCTTTGCAGGCTACAATTTCGCCTCCGATAGCTTTGCATAAGTACTCAACCCTAACTGGTATTGGGAACTCGCGCAAGTCGACTACTGCCGTGCTGGGAGAACTTGTGAGCTTTGCGAATTCTCTGATGAAACGACTGCCTCTCTGTTCATCGATAGACAAAAGCGATAGAACGAATCGCCGGATGAATTTAGCACCGGGACTTTTACGTCGCCCACTCTCATAGTCACTAATAACAGATGAGGACAGTCGCATAACTTCGCTAAGGCTGATTTGGGAGACTGCAAAAAGCTCACGCCATTTCCGCATCGTTGCGCCTGGTTTGCTTGAGAGTATGATTTCTCCAGCGATTCTTCTAGCCAATACTTCCCTTAATCCTGGCGATACAGACATAGATTTTTTTTCACTTGTACTCCACCTTCAAAGAGGAACTATAAAACTATAACGCTTTTTAGTGCTAACTAATACGGTCTGCAAAAGGAACCGATGAACAGTATTCGGCATCCAGTGGGTCATATAATCGGCGTTGTATCAAAGTCTAAGGTGAAATTTATTTATTAGTAAGTTAAGCGTACTAAACAGTAACGTTCGCCGTCTAAAAAAACAAAGACAGTAAGAACGTTACTTCATCGCAAAACAAACGTAAAAAATAGGAGTTGAATATATGTCTGAAAAAGCTAGTGACGTAATCTTTGTTGGAAATAAACCACCAATGAGCTATGTGCTCGCCATTATAACTGCGTTCTCAAGTGGCGCACAAAAAGAAATAACTCTAAAAGCACGAGGTCAAGCAATCACCACAGCAGTTGACGTCGCCGAAATCACAAGAAGCCGATTCATCAAAGAGCTCAAAGTGACCAAAATCGCAATCGGTACCGCTGAGATGCCCCCCCGAGAAGGCGAAAACAGGTCCAGAATGGTTTCTACAATAGAGATTTCCCTAAACAAACCATAGATGGACAAAAACATTGAGAGTTTATAACTCTCTTACCTTTTTACTATTTTTTACTAATAAACTCTTGGACTTTTGTGACTACTCCCATGAAAGCTTTAGTTGCAGCAGATTCCTTATTTGATAAAATAAACGGTATGCCTTTGTCTGTGTCAAGACCTACTTCTGGGTCAATAGGGATGCTTCCAAGGAAGGGTACGCCCACTTCTTTAGCCATCTTTTCTCCGCCGCCTGAACCAAATATTTCGGTTTTCTTGCCGCAATACGGACATATAAAACCACTCATGTTTTCCACTACACCTATGGTTGGCATTTTGAGTTGTTCAGCAAACAACACAGCCTTCTTCACTATGCTGCTTGAGAGTTGTGTTGGCATAGTTACGATCACTACACCATCCATTTCTGGCAGAAGCTGAGCGACACTTAAAGGCTCATCACCAGTGCCAGGCGGTAAATCTATGAATAAATAGTCAAGTTCAGCCCAAACAACTTCAGTTAGGAACTGTTTAATCGCCCTCATCTTGAGTGGTCCGCGCCAAATTGTTGGTGAGGCTTCATTTATGAAAAAATCGATGGACATCACTTTTAAGCCTAAAGGTCCTTGGATGGGAAAAGCACCGACTGGGCTGGCTTTAACTTGTTTACCGGCTAAGCCCAATAACTTTGGTACACTTGGTCCATGAATATCTGCGTCTAGAATACCCACTTGTTTTCCCTGTTGAGCAAACGCGGTCGCCAAGTTTACAGTTACAGTGCTTTTGCCAACCCCGCCTTTGCCGCTTATAACAGCGATTTTATGTTTAATTTTGCCCATGCGTTCTTTTAATTCTCTATTTTCTTGGGCTTGTTGTTCTTTATAGGTCTTTAATTGAGCTACATTTTTTTCGTATGACGCCATAAAAATCATCCACTGGGTCTCTGAGAGATTGATTTTATTGTAAACTAAAATAGTTTATGGTTATTAATGTTAGTTAACGGTATTTTGGCGATGAATTTGATAGTTACACTTCAAGAAATTAGGAAAGCTCAAAAGAATACTACAACCTATGTTAAGCAGACTCCGCTTTGTCGTAGCGACTTCTTAAGTGAATTATGCCATGCAGAAGTATACCTTAAACTTGATAATCTACAACCTACACATTCATTCAAAGTAAGAGGGGTAATGAACAAACTCGTCAACTTGACAAACTCGGAAAAGTCTAAGGGGGTAGTTACTGCATCAGCTGGTAATCACGGCCAAGCAGTCGCTTTTGGCGCTAAAGAGTTAGGCTTCTCAGCGACAGTTGTCGTGCCAACCAATACACCACGAGTTAAGGTAGATGGCATCAAGAGATTTGGCGTAAACTTGATACTTTTTGGTGAAAACTACCCGGAGGCTGAAGCCAAAGCAAAACAGTTAGCCAAGGGAGGAGAACACACCTATATTTCACCCTACAACGACAAATATATTGTCGCTGGGCATGGAACAGTTGGTTTGGAGATTTTGAAGCAACAACCAAACGTTGACATAGTAGCGGTGCCGGTGGGTGGAGGCGGGTTAATCTCAGGAATAAGCATAGCCGTAAAAAGCTTAAAGCCACAAACGCAAGTCGTCGGTGTACAGTCACAAGCTGTACCAATAATGTATGAGTCATTAAGGGCAAACCGTATCGTTCCGCCACATCGTCATGAAGCCATAACAGTTGCCGAGGGACTCTCAGGTGGTATAGAAGAAGGATCAATCACTTTCCAAATTGCTCAAAAATTTGTAGACAAGGTAGTTTTGGTGGAGGAGGAGACAATTAGAAGAGCAGTTTACATACTCTGTAGAGAAGAAGGTTTGGTGGTTGAAGGGTCAGGAGTAGTGGGTATAGCTATGTTATTGGAGAATAAGGATGACTTTGCCGGTAAATCGGTGGCGTTAGTTGTTACCGGCGGAAACATTGACGAATCACTACTGAAAACTATTATTAGTGAGCAAGAAAAAGGGTTTAGCCTAGTTTGTAACCGATTTTTCTAAGGAATCCGCGGCGTTCGACAATATCTTGCTGTGTTTCAATCCCCTTGGTTTTCAATCCGTCGATAACTCCAATGATTCCCCGTCCCTGTTCAGATTCAGCGATAAGTATCTCTAACGGATTAGCAGTTGCAGCGTAAATACCGCAAACTTCAGGCACCTTCTTCACTTTTTCGAGTACATTTATGGGGTAAGCATCTTTAAGATAGATTATGAAACTGTGTCCACAAGCGATTTCAAACGCTTTCTCAGAAGCTAAACGTCTAAGCACCTCATCGTTACCTTCGTAACGGACTAGACAGGGACCTGAACTTTCGCAGAAGCCTAAACCGAATTTTATGTTAGGAACTGAGTTAACGAGTGCTTCATAGATGTCTTCTGTGGTTTTAATGAAATGTGCTTGACCTAAAATAATATTACAGTCTGGGGGTGGAAGGATTTTTACGGTTGTTATTTCCAAACTAAAACCTCCTAAATGACTATTGTATGTCTCAGGCATATAATGCTTAACCATTTAGACAAATAAGCCAGAGTCACCATTTTTCCCACAAGGTTGTATTTACAAAAATCGTAAACGACGTTTTTCAAAAGATAGA
>JAAZFA010000473.1 GCA_012511995.1 Thermoproteota archaeon
AAGATGCTACCTGAAGTTTTTTTTGTAGATTCGGAGGTATACATAGTTAAGCCTTAAAACAGAAAGTAATGAAGAAAGGAAAATAAAAGTATCTATGTTCGACGATCGATAATATATAGCGCTTCAGACCCAGTTCCAATTAGAGTAATGGGGACACCGATGTGTTTTTCCACTTCATAAATAAACTCTTTAGCAGCCTGTGATAACTCATCGAGTTTATGTGTCCCTTAGAGGTCGAGAAAAAGAATATGAGACTGCGTGAAAACTCTGTTTGTTTCATAAATATTGGTATAGTTCGATTGTAATTCTTAGTGTTATAGACGTTAATTTTAACATAAAGATAACAATTTTTTAAGACCAAGCAGACTTTCTACACAGTCTCAAACTTTGACTGCGACTAGCTGTAAAGTGGACAGAAGCTATGAAATCATGTGCTAAAAAATAGGACACTTAAGTAATGAATATTGTTTGCATGAAGAACAATACATAGTATAACTGAAATGAAAAGAAAAGAGAAGTAGCTTATTTGCTTTTTTTCTTATACGCTACTGCCGCTATTGCTATTGTTCCTACTAGTATAACTACAACAATACCTGCCATCGTAATTTGATTCAGCGGTTGCACTGAAGTATTGTCTTCAGATAGAGGCGAAGATTCTGCTGCTGATTCGCTAGCTGGAATGATTCCGCCGACAGCCATTGGAGTACCGGTGAAGACTTCTCCATTATCTGCCCATATTCCAACGTGTAGGGCATAAACCCTGCTTGGGTATGTGTAGTTGGCACACGGTTGTTTTTGGTCTAGGTACAGTTCAATGGTCCAGCAAGGATAGAAGGTCAAGGGTTCTCTAAAGTTTGTGGCTAAGTTGGCTCCGGTGAGTTCGTTAGTTATGTTAGATCCGCTTATTTCAACAGGGGTCTCTTTACCTTCTGAAGTGACAACGCCTGTGTAAGAGTACGTTTCAATGTATTTCATGGCAATGTCGATAGCTTGCTCTTTTGAGATGTCTACGTTGGTGTTTCCAATCTTGTAGAGACCTATGTAGTCAGAGAAGAAAACTCCGCTGTCCTGATAAATGATACTTACGGCATTGTAGTCAGCACCGTTGAATGTATATTTCCATTCATATGATGTATGGTAGGCATCAGTTGTTACTTCTAATTTCAAGTCGCCTGCAATTTTGGTCTCGTTCTTATTTGCGCTGACGGTTTGCAAAAGATCTATCATTTGCTTCAATTTTGGATTGCCCGCGTAGGTTTGATGTCGATTAAGTATGCCTCTGGTCATGTCAACTTTGTTTTCTGACTGTTGAACGTAAATAAGTGAATCTGTAGTTACGCTTATACTACAAGCAGTTAGCGAGCCATTGTTGAATTGGGAGAAGGCGGTCACCGTGCTTCCACTAGCTTGAAGTTCATATTTTACGTGTTCTTGCTGGATGCCATTTAGCTCATTTGGGTAATCAACAGAGTATGTTGATAGCTCCGCATTGTACTTTGTCATGTCAAGCTGAAATACATCTGTTATGAAAGCTAATGCTTTGTCCTCAGCAGTTAATGCCGCAGAATGCACTATAGCCGCCTGTGGCAGCAATAGCGTTAGTGCTATGGCAAGAATCAAAGATCCTCGTAGTTTTGCTCTTTTTTCCATTTAATTTTCACTCCCTTAATATCCTGGTACTCCCAAGTTTCCGTTGCCAAATATGTGCGCTTGTGGCTTTTACTGTCTGTTCGAGTAATTGTGGTGCTAATACAAATAGTAGACTTAGAAGCAGTAGCGTGGCAGTTATTTTGGTTTTAAGCTTCATACTTAAAGTCTGTTTTATCAGACTTTTTCTGTAACATCATAAGAGCTGCAAGTGATTTAGCTCTATACTTTAGGTCACTTGTCCTAAGTTTTAGGATACACCTTTCCTTATCAAGGCTTAATCGCTTTAGGTAGTGGTAGGATAAACTCGTTTAATCCTATAGTCATTTGGCTTAGGCATGACGAAATGCCCCCATTGGGCGCCATTGAAACTAGGAGTTCTCCTCCCATAGTTAACTTGGGAGTTGGTAAGTAAAGGGTGAGTAGTTCACTTAATTCTCTTAAAGCCTCAAATTTTGAAACTGGCTTAACAATTTTTCGCGTATGATACTATAAAACTACAATTATCTGGTCCTAATTCTGAAGTGGTAGCTAACCTGTCATATTGATGGTTAGTCATGTGCACCAAAGAATAGGCAAAATC
>JAAZFA010000474.1 GCA_012511995.1 Thermoproteota archaeon
GTTATGCTGAGCACATCGTGGGTTGGTGAATCCCGTGAAAAAACAGTGCTGTTTACCTTTATTCCATTAACAACACGCGTTATCACCGTCGGCTCTCTATTGATGACTCTAAACTCCACGTTCTTGCCTTCAACAATTATTTGCCCTTCAAAGCAGCGATTATAGTAAGGATGAGAAAAAAGTCCGCCGCCTGATGTCGATACCCCGACGCTTTTCTGGTTAGACTCCAAGAAGACACAAGAGTCACTATAAATTTCGTATATCTGCTGCGCAGCCATAATCGATACCAACAGCGCAATTAAGCCTATCAGCATCAAAGTTGACCCAGTAACAATTTTTGCTTTGCCTATCCGTCTATGCCTGCTGGAAACAATTTTTAGGTGGCTTGGTATGTAGGGGTCTTGTGGAAGCCAGCCTTGAGTTGTAATATACATGTGGCGTTTCATGGATTCTCACTTCTAATTTGTTTTGCTATGCTTTTTCTTTTGTGTAAAAATAGACGTAAATAATCCCAAACAAAATAGCACCACCCCACCTACCGTTAAAATTACACTAACAAAAAACTTGTCAACCTCCCTATAAACAACACCCACACCCTTTGAAAACTCTACACCAACTGGAATAGAACACTCTTCAACACCCAAATTAGTTACATAAACAACATATTCACCACGCTCAACAAAATCAACCTCAAAACTACACGGCACAACAGCTTCCGAATCAACCAAAACAACACCTGACGGACTAACAACCACCACATGCATAGGCACCACAACATCAACAAACACTGGACCAGAAGACCCAGGAATCACCTTCAAAACCTCCCCATCAAAAACAACGTTTCCCAAACCAACCGGAGCCATAAACAAACCATAAGCAAAAGTCCCACCAGACTCAACAGAACCAAGCTGCGATTTTGAAAAATGAATAACAGGTGCACTCCAAACATTAAACAACAAAATTCCCCCAACAATCACCAATATCAAGCCAAGCCTTGTAGCGTTTATTCGCATATTTCAAACCCCCGCCAGAAATAAACAAACAACGGAACCACCAAAATACTCACATAAACAATCAACAAAGCACCAAAATCTACCGCAGAAAGAGAAAGTTCCAATGCACCTGCATAATCAGAAGATATCTTGGGAACTATACCAAGTGACTTATCCAAAAAAACCAAAGCCCCATTATAAGGAGCTAAACACAAATAATTAGCATAAATAGCACCCTCCTTAAACGCCACTTCAGTAATTATGGTTGTTGGGAACCATAAGGCAAAGTTTACTAGAAATGCTGTCAGCACTGCTGGAATTGTACGTTTTACCACAAAAGCAACTAAAACACCTATGCCTCCACAAAACATCAAAAACAAAAAAGAAACAGGCAAAGCAAACAAGGATAACTGTAAAACAAGCCAAGGACTTGAATAAAAAGTAAGACCCACAAAAAACGTAGTAAAAATCCAAGTAAGCAAAGCTAAAGGCAAAACTACCGCAAAAAACTTTACCGTAAAAAACATTTTTCGAGATACAGGTGCAGATAAAATTGATTGCATTAACCCCGACTCATAGTCCCTAGCAAACGATAAAGACATTAAAACTGCACACATAACAACCAAAGGCAGCATCAAAGAAGACACAACAGAACTCACATTTTCAGCCATTATAGATTGAATAACAACTGAAAAATTTGAATGACTAACAATCTTAGTAATAGGCTGCACTAAAAACGTGGCCATTACCGCCATAAGAGCAACCGTAACCTCTA
>JAAZFA010000006.1 GCA_012511995.1 Thermoproteota archaeon
CCCCAAAAATTTAGAAATAGTCATAAAGACCATACACGTATGTACTAAGGAAGTTTATCATGCCAACTAACTTGCCACCTGAAGCCATGGATAAATGGGAAGAAGTAGAAAAAGCCCGTAGCCCGCGCGAAAAAATGGAAAAAATGCAGGAATTCCTGAAATTTGTTCCACAACACAAAGGTACAATGAAACTTAGAGGTGAAATTAAACGCAAAATCGCCGTAATCCGCGAAGACCTCGAAGAAAAGAAACGAAAGGGAACAGGCAAAAGTAGTGGTGGACCAAAACTATTCGTAGAAAAAGAAGGATCAGCCCAAATAGCAATATTAGGCATATCAAACGTAGGCAAAAGTTGCTTAATGCAAGCCGTAACAAACGCTCAAGTAGTTGTATCACAAATCCCATATCAAACCCGCCAACCAATACCTGGGATCATGGATTTTGGTGATGTACAATTCCAATTGGTAGAGACACCAGCGGTTATGGAAGGCAGTGGCGACGGTCGTGCTTGGGGATCCATGACATTAGGTGTAGCCCGTAACTCAGACGGTGTATTATTGATGGTTGACTTAAGTCATGACCCTGTCGCTCAGTTAGAGTTACTTATTCGCGAATTAGAAAAAAGTCGCGTACTCGTTACCAAACCAAACGGCAAGGTAGAGATTGACCGACGGCATACTGGAAAAGCACTGCGCATCATATTGGTTGGTAAACTATTAGACACCAATATGACCGAAGTTGAGCAGCGCCTACGTGAGTTACGCATAAGTGATGCGATTGTAAGAATAAGTGGCGAAGTCAGCTTAGACGATATAGAAGACGCAGTCTTTGAGACTACAACATATAAACCAACGATAATCGTAGCAAACAAGATTGATGCCAAAGACGGCGAAAATAATCTTAAGCACCTTAAAAAATTCGTAAAAGACAAAATACCAATAGTTGCTATGTCCTGCGAGAAAAAACAAGGTATCCAAGACTTAGGCAATTCGATGATTTCAACCTTGGGCATCATTCGTGTCTACACTAAAGAGCCAGGGTCGAAAGCAAACACTGGTCGCCCCTTTACGCTTCGACGAGGTTCAACATTAAACGAATTAGCACAGAATATCCATAAAGAATTTATCTCAAACTTTTTGTTTGCGATGGTTTGGGCGAAGCGATTGCCATTTAGTCCAAAAAAGGTAGGATTAAACTTTGTGCTTGATGATGGCGACGTAGTAGAAATTCATGTTCGCTAAAAAACAAAAAAGAACAATATGAAATTATAGAATGAAGAAAAGAAAGTTTTATCTGCTGCTTTGTGCAATGCGTTCAATTTCGTTGCGTTTTGCGAAACCGGCTGATTTAATGTCTTTGTTGGAAGCTAATACTAATTCGTCTGAAAGACATTCCTGGATGCTTTTAGGTGTGTTGATCGATGCTTGACGAGCACCTTCAGTAATGTGGCGTATTGCAAGATCAATTCGTCTTTGAGGTGCAACATCGACAGAAAGGTGATAGACAACTCCACCATAACTGATACGTGTAGTATCTTCACATGGGGCGCAATTTTCAATTGCCATTACTAAGACGTCAATTGGGTTTTTGCTGGTCTTTATATTGATAATGTCGAATGCTTCTTTGACAAAGTTTGTTGCTTTAGCTTTTTTACCTGCGTTCTTGCCTGATCGCATTAATCCGTTGATTAGCCGTTCAACGATGTTTACTCGGCTTTTACGGAATCTTTGATGTTCATGGCGCCCCATACTATGGGGTGTAACCATTGGTGTTAAGTTAAGATAGCGTTGTAAGCCTATGTCTTTGACAGCGACATCTTTGAAACTCCATTTCTGGAAGAGCATGATTTCTTGGGATTGAGCAGTTTGTGACATAATCAATTTACCTTGCTGGTTTTTGTTTCCGTCCGTAAACAAGTTCGTTCAATGAAACACCGTTAACCATAACAACCTTCCATCTGACACCTGGAATGTCTCCCATAGCGCCCCCTCGGGTGCCTCCAATGCCCTCCACGACTACTTCATCGTGTTCGTCGACGACGTTTAAGGCGCCGTCTCCGGGGAGAAATGCGCTGATTGTACGACCGTTCTTTATTAGCTGTGTTCTAACACATTTGCGGATGGCGCTGTTGGGTTGTTTTGACTCGACCCCTACTTTTTCTAAAACTATACCTCTTGCTTGTGGTGCACCCTGCATTGGGTCTACTTTTTCGTCGAGCATCAACATGCGTCTGTTAAAGTACCTATCGTGCCAACGGAAGTTTTTACGTTTCTTGGCTAATTGCCTTGCGGCGAATTCGCCTCTTGGAGACTTGGAACCCATATCTAAGATATTCCTTCTTTTGCACATCCATAGTTCAAACACTAATATTTAAACAACACGAGCAAAGGCGAAGATATACTCACCTTTTAAGTCGTTTTTTGATATTTAACCGTTTGACTTTGCCCTATCTATCGCACCCGAAGCTACCTTTGTATTAGGAATGGATAGAACAATTGCTGCCTTATCGTTGTTCTCTGTACCAACCATTGCAGCTGTCACACTACTACTATGAATCAACTACTGTTTTGTCGCGGAAGATAGAAGAATGGCTTGTGCGGATTTTCAGAAGAAAAATAACCTATTAAACCACAAGCCCAAACCTGACTTTTTTATGTGATTACATTGCAAAAGCTATGCTGGGAACAATTAGCATATATAAAGCAAACATTTCACAACCCACAGAAAATATCGCCGTAACCAAAATCTTACAATTACCTACGGTTTAATACGCTTATTACGCAAACTGTCTTCGAAATAACCTCGGTATGTGATATCAACAAGTTGATCTTCAAGCAATCGTCTATAGTGTTCTCTGGATTCTTTGCGCTCAATCTGATGCCTTAATCTCTTGATTGGATCCGCCATAGAAAACACCTACCAAAAATATTTCAAGTTTTTTCTTGATCATCCAGCCACTTATCGAGGGCTTGGAGTTGTTCGTCTCGTTTCTTCAAGGGTTCTTGGCGGTTCATGGCAGCTTCAAGGCGTTGCTGCTCAATTTGTTGGCGGGTAAGTTCTTCTTGATGTAAATCCTTCAATTCCCATACACCACCATGAAGGTGAATATTCGATGATGTATATGTGGTTTTTTAGGTCCAACCACACCGCTCACCAAACAACCATTCGTTTACTATAGGGAAAATTTAATATCCAAAGTATCCTTTTCCTGTCTCAATATGCCGCGTTACATTGCAATAGTCGGCGGAAAACATAGTGGAAAAACAACATTAACCCAACAATTAATCCGCATATTAAAAACGAAGGGCTATAAGGTAGCTACCATAAAGGAGATGCCCAATGCAACCACCATCGACAAACCCGGAATATCACATGATACTTGGAAACATTCTGAGGCAGGTGCAGACATTGTCGTTGCAGCGCCAAGAAATCAAACGGTACTTTTCATCAATAAGAAACTTTGCTTAAACGAAATCACACCTTATCTGGTAACCATGGATTTCGTTATTTTAGAGGGATTTCATGAAGCGAAGGTTTTACCAAAAATTATTGTTGCCAAAACTGCTGAAGAAGCAGGATCTTTTAACGACGGATTAGCAATAGCAATCTCCGGTATTATAACCAACTCGGCTCAAGAAATACAGAGAGTCAAATTGCTAAAGATTCCCATAATCAACAATTCCACGGAAATAGAAACTCTTGTGGACCTGATAGAAAAGAAATCCTTCTCAATCCTTCCTAATCTACCTGATTGTGCAAAATGTTACCTTGTAGGTGAATGCGGCTACGTAAATTGCTATGAATTCGCCAAAGCCATCGTTACTGATAAAACTCCACATAAATGCTGTCCGTTAGATAAAATGATAAATTGACAGTTGAAGTAAACGGTGTAAAGTTGCCACTTAAAAAATTTCCTAATGAATTGATTGAGACTACACTGCTGGGAATGTTCGAAAGCTTACATGGTGGCGAAAATATTAAGACATTGAAGGTTAAGCTATACAGGGCATCTAAAAATACCGATTGGCTTCCATTATACACCCTATTTTAACTTGCATGTATAACACCACCGGCTTGTATATGGTTAATTGCAGCCACACACCTTTAAACCGCCAGCCACGCTGTACAATCATGCTTTTTTGGAGATGAACTATGAGTGGTCGAAATAGAAGTACACAAAATAGAATCGGGCACCCAACAGACAGAACCACAAGTATATACATTAACGAAATAGTAGGCAAAGTTCATAACTTTATAGAAGGTATTAGAACCATGCAAACTAACAATGAACCGCTTAAAGTCAGTTTAGAAACCTTAAGGTCACTATATGTAAAGAACACGACGAATACGAATTGCGCTAAAACTTCCTTGTATTTAAACCAAAGCAGGAGGATAGCTAAGTCTCAACTGAAAAGTCTACCACCCTTAAATTTTACTTATCAACGCCTTAGACAACCCAGAAGTTGGAGCCTAAATCAGCATACTTTTTAACTATGACACAAGAACTACTGTTTAACATAGCTAATCAATGGTTGCATGTGTATGGTCGAACTCAGACTGCAGGAAAAACAGCTTCTCTCTGCATTAGACACAATCGGCGGTAGCGCCAGTGTAGAAAAACTCGTGGAATCATGC
>JAAZFA010000475.1 GCA_012511995.1 Thermoproteota archaeon
ATGATTGTAGAATCTGATAGTTTATCCTTGCTGATTCATGGTTGACATCACGGCTTTTTCCTATTAAAAACACGCTGACTTCAAAGTCGGCTGCGAATAAATGACGAGCAATTACAAACCCATCTCCGCCGTTTCCGCCTAAACCACAAAAAATCGCTACCTTTTTACCCTTAGGAAAACGCATGATAATTTCTTGGGCGACATTTCGTCCTGCCATCTCCATAAGTTGTAATAGATTAAACCCAAAGTATTCTGCGTTAACTTCTAGGGAACGCATTTCACGGCTTGAAATGTAGATGTTTTCGGCTTGCATAGTGATGCCTTATACTAACAATTGTTTTCATTTAAAGATAAGCCTATCCTTGGCGGCGTATACTAAATCATCATCAATCAATATTTTTTAGTTTTTTCAACTTTTTCTTTGAATAATGTGGCTTTCTGATCGAAAAATTATTTGTAACTCTTCGAAATTACTCGAAGCTTATATAATCATGCCTACTTTAATCCTGGTTACTTGAGTGATGTGTTGTCAAGTTTATTGGTTTGTTTTGTTTGGGGTCTAACCTCTTGTTTATACCCATGTTATTTTGGTTTCTATCCGTTTATAATCATAAGAAGGCTACAAAGAGTAACTTTTTCAATCAACAGGTGCTATTTTTAAGTGCTTAGCTAACTTATTAGATTTTAAAATATCATGTATTAAGATTAAGGGTAGTTAAAACATGACTTTTTGTTCAAGAAGATGTGCTGGAGGAATTATTTGCTGATTTATTTGCTTTTAGATTTTAATAGGTATCTAATTTTCAGAGTTACTTTTTTAAAAATGGCTCGAAAAAATGTCGATCATACTTTTTTTACATTAAATAGTTAAAGTATGCGTGGTAATTATGTTAAAAAAGCGTTTAACTTTGCAATTATGAGTGAATATAGCATAAATTGGGGTTGCGATTTGCGAATTGGGGTAGGTATTAATTTTTTTTAAGCATTGATTTTTCTTGAAATTGCATAAAGGTTATTTTTAGGTCTTAAGGTTAATTGTCGTGAGTATAGGTTGTGGCTGGGATTATTGAGGGTAACCATAAGAGGAAAAAACTGTGTTTTGGGGATGCTTTTGTATACGGTGCAAACAAGATTACGAGGAGATCTGGAGCGGAAATGTTTTTTTGCTGTTCATGTGTCTATTTTTTTGAGGGGTTTGTTTGAGTTTTGAGCGTGAAATGTTAATTTCAGTACTACGGCACACCAAAGAAGGGCCTGTTTTAATTAGAGATGTCAATTTAGATGCACGGCTACCTCTTGCAGTTTGTAAAGTTTTGCTAGATGAATTGCAAAATGAAAAACTTGTTTATGTCAAAGACGAAAAAATATTTAGTGACAGCGAGAGTCGGGTTAAAATTGCTGCGAAAGCGGCTTGTTTAGGAGTTGATTTGCAGCGGATAAGCGATGTTCTATGTTGGCAGGAATTTGAAGAAATTGCGGGTTTAGCACTAAAAATTAATGGTTATACAGTCTATAATAATGTGCGGTTTAAACATGGAAGTCGTAGGTATGAAATTGATGTTGTTGGGTGTCGAAAGCCCTTGGTTGTTTGTATAGATTGTAAGCGCTGGCAGCATTCTATAGGTGCTTCTGCACTACGAAAAATTGTGGAGGAACAAGCTCAACGGACCCAAGCGCTTGCCGATTCCTTACCGAATGTAAAGTTAAAGTTGGACTGTACAAAATGGGAAAACGCAAAATTCGTCCCTGCAGTTCTCTCATTGATGCCTGGGGCTTTCAAATTTTACTATGAAGTGCCTATAGTACCTGTATTAGCCTTGCAGGATTTTATTATTCAATTACCGTTTCATCTTGAAACTGTAAAGTTATTTTCCAAGAGATTTAGCACCCTAAGTAGCGATTTTTAGTATGCTTGTTTTTGATAGTTTAATTGCTGGGTATAAGCTTAAAGTGAACATTACAAGTAAAGTAGAAATTAACAAAGACATGATTATGGCAATAGTGGTGCTAGTAATTAGGGGGTCAGCCATTAAAGTCATCAAGGTGGTAATTACGCCAAAAGAGGTACCAACGCCAAAACTACCAAGTAATACGATCATGCTTTGGATGGCTGAAACTTCAATTATGAGTTTGGGTCTTACACCTACTGCGCGTAACACTGCGAATTCTTGTCGTTGTTCATCGATAAATAACATCATGTAACCGACTAGGCAAATTATGGCTGAGACCAATGTTACTAAAGGGATGAACATTACTGTTTGCCATGTGGCATGTAAAAAAGCTGTGTTTGCGTCATTGGTTTGGCGTAGATCGAAGACTTCTAGGGCGGGATCAACCGATTTTACAGTGTTTTCTATCTCTAATAATGCAGCAGTACGATCAACCGATTCATTGAGTGTAGCCAGCAACAGATTAGGACCACTTGCAATGGTCGTGTCTATTAATTTATCGAGAGGAACATATGTTACGTGTCCGTTGTTTAGTGCATCTATGCATACTCCAACTATTCGAAATGTAGTGTTCTCGATTTTTATGCTTTCAGATAAGGGCTCTGATAAATTAATTTTCAGGTTTTTATCAGGATAATACATTGTTTGGGCGATTGAGTCTCCAATAACGGCTTCTGGGGGAATATTACTGGTTATTGATTGCCCCTTACTTGAGAAGGTGGTAACCATATTTTGGGGGTCAATGCCAATTACGAGTGAAGTGCCCTGCCTGTTACCACCAATCGAGACATGATTTCCATTGATTGCAGTTGAATTTGAGATTTCTGTAACTTCTTTGTAAAGGATTAATCTTTTTTCAACTGAAGTAACTGCAGATAAAGAACTTATTTTATCTTCTATAACAGCTGGGATAGCTAGGTTGCGGTCAGAATAATTGAAAAATGTTGTATCTTGAGTACCAGTAAACTTGGAGAGTAACAATTCATATTGTTCACCCATCGCATTATAGGCGATTGCAATTGTAGGACCTGCTGTGGTTTTCGCTAGCCATGAGGTTGTGGTGTCATTGGCGATGATACCGCCTGCGACCGTAATTGTTAATAACAAAAATACTGTTGAAAGCATAATAACCATGCGGGCAGTTGGTGATATTCGTCTAACCATACTTCTTGATGCAATACGCCATGTAAGTTTAGAATGTGACAGTATTTTTGATTTTCCAGTTATTATTAAGCCATAGTAGTTAACGGGTGAAATTGCCTCAGCTGCAGATAATCTGGAGGCTTTGAGAATGGGCTGTAACCCAAAAAAGACTATTAATCCAAAGAATAATACAAAAATTAGTGGTGCAAACCACCAATTGGCCAATGCATAGTCTCCGAAAACTATGTTTACAACTATATAATCTGCTAGAAATCCAGAAATTAATCCTAAGAGGCAGCTAATAGTTGCAACGCTTAAGAGTTCTGTCATAAAGTAGCCGCCGACTAGGCTGTTTGGACATCCAGCTGCTTTTATCAAGCCGAAATCGCGGGTTCTTTGTGCCATCATCAATGAAACGATGAACGAAGTCAAGATGGCGCCTACGATGAATATGAGGATGCCTATGAAGGTTATGAATTGGGTAAAAACAGTGGTTAAACCAAGCGTAAGGGTGTTTGATGCCGAAGCAATACCGATTCCGAGTCGGCTACTGAATAGGAGTAAAAAAAGTGTCGAGGCAATACTTAATGTTAAGGTTGTTATTACTATTCCCGTTTGGACTCGTCTGCGTAACAGATCATTTATGGGAAACCCTGCACTGCTACTCATGGGGCGCCTCCAATTTGCCGTTTTCTAATGTAATTACTCGGTCTGCAAGGGATTTTATTTGTAAGTCGTGACTGGATACTATTACTGTTTTGCCTTGGTCTTTAAGCAACTTGAGTACATTTAGGATTTTTTCTGCGTTCTTGGTATCTAAATTGCCGGTAGGTTCGTCAGCTAAAATTAGCTCAGGGTTATTTGCTATTGCTCTTGCGAAGGCGACTCGTTGTTGTTCACCTCCACTGAGTTGTGCAGGGAAATGTTTTTTTCTATGCGCTAATCCAACAGTGTTAATAAGTTCTGTCACGCGGGTTTCAATTTCGGAGGGTGACTTGCGTATCCATTCCATTGGGAAAGCAACGTTTTC
>JAAZFA010000476.1 GCA_012511995.1 Thermoproteota archaeon
CAATCCAGACCTCATCATCAAATTTTTCCATTCTAATCCCTCTTAGCTACCCAAGCTAATTTCCACCGTTTTAGGCAGTCTATTATTTTCTTTAGCTCATAACATGTTCTGAATTGTTTTCTTGTTGTTTATTAGTTGTTATTTTTCGGTTGAACCTATTTTATGGACATACTTGCCCCCTTGTTTCTTACTGCATACGAGAACATGATCTTATCAAAACAAACAAAACACATACTTTGCCGCCTTAGAAGACATTTCACCCAGAAACCTAATAGCAACTGAGCGGTGTGATGCATAGTAGACAAAAGCTCAGAATCTGACATCGCAATAACGTTCCCGTTAAGAGCTGGGGATGGGAATTGAACCCATAGAATTTCTCTTTCCCAAAAGAGAACCTCTGCTAAGAGAAAGGGTTTCATGGTTTAGTTCTTGATTTTCCATTTATAGTTCACGGGCATGGTCCTATTCTATGTTGCTTAAAAGGCTTGTTTATTAGCTTTCTTTTCACAACTTAAGTTTAGGGCTTTTCAATAGTTAGCTTTTCCATTTTCAATTTTGGCGATTAATTCTTCATTTGGGCTAATGGGAAGGCACTATCATTAACGAAATCTTTAGGTAAGTAAATTGTGTGCCTGTTTCCCACTTTATACAACTTGGTCTTAGTTATCCTTGTCATAGTTATCGGTTAACAGGTTCCTTGGCGTAGGAAAAGGTTTATTGCTTCAAGTCAGCGGTTTTAGATGCCTTCTGTAAAGCAATAGAGTAGCAATGGCTACCACCATAACTGTGATTATCGCAATCGTAATAATGGTTTGAGTCTCAATTAGACGTGTCGAGTTATCTAATTCGGAGCGAGCTATAGAATTAATGTCAACTGGTTGACTGAGGGGATAATGGTCAATATTATTTTCATCTATCCTGTAAACACCGCTTCCGCTGTAATTACTCCAATAATTACCCACAATGCCATTATCCCATGAGTTTTGAGTTTCATTCAGACCATTCAAAACTACCGATTTACCCATGATAATTGTAGTTTGAACCTGCAAAGTTACAGTTTCCAAATTATTATCGAAGTTATTTTGATAAAATTGGTTATTTGAAGAAGGAGCAATCATGTGGATTCCATAAGTATTAGCCGTAAATTCGTTCATTGTAAAAACTGTTCCTTCAACATCATTTAGGGTAGCACCATATTTGTTTTGGGCTATCAAGTTAAAGCGGATAGTGGTTTGGTTAGCGTCTTCTATGTGCAATCCCTCATCACTATTCTTAATGATGTTTTTCTCTACGATGTTGAGACAAGCATATCCACGGGAAAAATACTGCCCATTGCTAAAATACTCACCTTTGATTTTTATGGCTATTCTATTGTTTTCCAGCACGTTTTCTTTGAAAGAGTTGGCTGATGGTCCCCAGCAATTAATAGCCACATTGCAGTTGCTGATTGTGTTGTTAAGGATTTTTATTTCGGTCTTTTCTCCCATAATGCCTGAAGCACCATAAAGCGAGACTGCGACTGGAACTGTATCAATGATAAAGTTCTTGATTGTTACATTATGTGCAATAATACTGAGGGCTTCTCCATTTAACGACCCGTTACTTTTTAGGCTAAAGTTTCTTCCGTCAAGCACTATATTATCACACTGGATGGATATTCCATAGTTGTAAATATCCCCAGTTAGATAGTATAAACTACCTATCCGTTCTATGGGAAAGGTCGTTGGCGAAATAGTCCCATTGTCATATATTGAAATATGTGGCAGAAGTGGTTCAAAAAATTGTTCCCATTGGCTTTGACCGCTTACTACGTGGACAGATGACATTCCAATCAGGAAACCGAACAGAATTAAAAAGATGAATGAAATTCCTTTCTTTCTGTTCATGATTCATCAGTCTAATGCCTGATTTTCTTTAAAGCTTGGGTTATTTAAGACTGATCGTCAAACTTTCTTGACTAACACTAAATCGCGGCTATCAGGGCTTAGTCAAAGTCTTGACAAAACTGCGAATTGCTAAAAGGCATAAAGAGCTGGGGATGGGAATTGAACCCATATAGAGCAGCTCTGCAGGCTACCGCCTGAACCATTCGGCCACCCCAGCATGAAGAATCTAGTTAGAGTGACACATAAAAATATTGTTGGTGCAGAACTTTTTTTCTTCCAAGATACCATGTTATCGGTGTCTTTTGATGTCAATCAATCTTTTTTGTAGGCTACACCTGAGAAAAATGCTACAGTCTGCTCGTCCTTACGAACCGTAACATGGTATAATCCAGTGGTTCTTCCCTCAGAAACCCTCACTGCTTCAGCCGTCAAAATATCCCCCTCACAGGAAGGTTTAAGATAATTAATACTAGCCTGCAACGCAACTGCAACGTTTTCACCGTAGTTGCATGCCTGTGCAAATGCGTAATCAGCTAACGAAAACAATACGCCGCCATGAGTCATACTATAAGCGTTCGTATGCTTCTTCTGTACTCTCATAGAAACCTTACAGTAACCATCTTTAGATTCGAGAACTATAAGGCCTAATTCCTCAGCAAAATAATCCGTGCTCTTCATCAGCTCTCAACTGTCTGGTTTTTTAGAACGCTTTCTCGACCCAACTCAAACGCCTTCAAGTTAAGGTTGATGTATTTTTCTTTAAGCCTTCCTGATATCGCTTGCTTAAACGATTCTTCCCTAAGCGGTATATCTGGCAACGCTGAGAGCGCACCCAACAGAACTGTGTTAACAACAAGCATGTTGCCTAGTTTCTCTGCGATACCTATGCCATTAACAGTGTGAACTAACGCTTTTGACTTAAGCAAATCCAGCAATTCACCTTGACTTTTGGGTTTACTGTCTACTGGTAAACAAGCGGGTTGGATCAGTTTCAAATTAACAATGACCGCCCCATTCCTCTTTAGCATCGGCAACGACCTTGCAGTTTCAAGAACTTCGAACCCAACGATTGCATCTGCCCTGCCTGTTTCTATCAACGGTGTTTCAACCACCTCACCAATCCGTGTATAAGCCACAATCGAGCCCCCACGCTGTGCCATACCATGGATTTCTGCTTTTGCAACATCAAACCCCTCGATCATTGCAGCTTCGCAAAAGATGTCACTTAAAACCACAACGCCCTGACCGCCCACACCACAAAATACTGTATCTATATTCATTATTCCTTTCTCCTAATCGCATCAAAGGGACATATAGTCTTACAAACACCACAACCGTTGCATAGCATCAAATCAATGTTGGCTCTATCGTTAATAACTGAGATTGCTGGACAACCGTAGGCTTCGGTACATACTCCACAGTTGTTGCATTTCTCCAAAACTTCATAAGGTTTTTGTCTCTCAAGCAGTAATGGACAAGGTCGCTTTGAAATAATCACTGAAGGACCCTTATAATGTATCATTTCTTTCACCGCCGCCGTGGTACCCCTAACGTCGTATGGGTCAACAGTTACTACTTTCTCTACTCCAACAGCGCGGACAATCTCTTCAATGTTTACAACTTTAGCTTGCGTGCCCATCGCGGTCCTACCTGAACCCGGCGTCGGCTGATGCCCCGTCATAGCAATAACACTATTATCCATAATGACAACACACACGTTTGCCCTGTTGTACACTATGTTTAACAGATTAGGTATACCCGCATGGAAAAACGTTGAATCACCCAAAACAGCAAAAACCTTGTCTTTCACACCCGCATGAAACATTCCTGCGCCCTGACCGATACCTGCACCCATACAAAGACAAGACTGCACTGCACTAA
>JAAZFA010000089.1 GCA_012511995.1 Thermoproteota archaeon
CGTCAATCACGATTGCTGCAGTGTCGTCTTGGATATATTTGGTGTGACGACTGTCGTTTTGATAGGTGAGAACTGCTTCACCGGTGAGGTGATACACGGTTCCGTCCGTTGCACCGGCTCTGAGAGCAGCGATGTTTGCCACCATTGTGGGAGGAGCGGGGAAGGTGTATTCAGCAGTTTTTACTGCGCTATTGAGATAACCAACTTTGTATGCAATTGCCTTGAGCGTGGTGTTTGCGTCGATCACGATAGGAGAAACATAGATTTCGCCATCGACTGCGCTGGGTGTGCTACCATCTATGGTATAGCGAATGGTTGCATCGTCGGTGGCACTTGTGATGCCCACGGTCTGAGCTTCGGTGTAATGTCCGCCGTCGGGACTGAATACTGGAGTTGCTGTCACAGGCATGCCGCCGCTGTAGTCGGAAAGGAAGATGTCGTCGATGTTAAATCTTCTGTTTGCAGTTCCGCTTTCCGTTTCTCTTTTGATTCTGATGCGAACATCTCCATCCACATTTACAGTTTCGTTAAATTCTTGCACATCATTGGATGCCGGTGGAGTGAACACATCGCCAATTTGAGTCCAGTTTGCTCCCTGGTCTGTACTATATTCCACTTTCCAATCTACTTGAGCATCTGTTCCGTAGCGACGATAGAAAAAGCTAACTGTGCCGAGACCGTTTGCTTTGTCTTCAAGCATAGTCATGGAAGATGTTCCGTAACCGCGTAAACGAGCGGATTTTAATCCATTTTTCCACTCAGCTGATTCGCCTCCACCAACCAAAACATCAGTCATGTTCCATTCTATTCCGTTTAATGTTACAGGTGCAGAACCGTAACTGGTTTTTTCTCCATCTTCAAAATCTACAAAATACCCATTATCAGGCACCGGTTGGAAGACAGAACCGCTTACTGTAACAGTTTTTCCTTCGGCTCCATCTGTATCAATTGTGATGATTCCTGAATATGCGTTAACATCTAAACCTGGGGCAAGACGAACAAAAACTTCTACGTTATCAAGTTCATTGTTGACATGAGCGAGGCTCAAAGTTGAAAAATAATAGCCGGTTTCTGAAAGGGAAATCTGGAAGTTTGTAGGAGCCGCAACAATTACTTCATCATCAATCGCAGTGCCGACGATGAAAAAGCTCTGAGCTACCGAAGGTCCTTCACCATGTGTATAATTAAGGTTTGATATGGTTTCAGGGGTCACTCCTAAGACAGGGGTACTTACGCCAATAGGATCCGCCTTAAGCAAGATATTCTTCATGCGCACGCCTTTTCCTGTTGCAGTAGGGCGAGACCATTTTAACTGAAAATTGTCTGTATCAAAGGTTCCAATTGCCCAAGTTCCTGAAGAGATGTAAGTTGAAGAACTAGGAGTTGCAGAAGTAAATGTTTCAGTTGCCCACGTGATTCCACCATCTACTGAGTATTGAACGGTAGCAGGGCTGTTAGTGCCGCTTCCATAAGTGGCAACTTGAAAAGTTAGAACTAAGCCTTGATATCCAGTCACATCAATTGATGGGGTGATGATATAATCTTCTTCATGATCAATAAGCCAGTAACCGCCTGTTCCTGTCTGTTGGATGACTAAACCACCTCCATCATGAAGGTCCCAGTCTGTAATATCAGCTCCTGTGCTACAATCATTCTCTAAAAGAGTAGCAGATTGCGCCCATGCCAGCCCAACAAACAAAAGGCTGACAATAAATATACTAATTAGCTTTTTCATAATTCCTCCTTGAATTATGTCGTATTATGTTAAATAAAAACAATTTATACTTTGAACACGATTATTCTACAACTCAAAAATCTGTAAAGCTTTTTTTTGATTATTTTACAAATATTTCCCCTAAAAAATCACCACAATGCCTGCAAATCTCGCCATAGTGCAATTTTCAACCAAATCGATTAAATCCCACTGATTTCCCAGCCCAAAAATAAACCTTGACCACAAACATTAAATGACAGATGTTGCGCAATACCCAAAGCTCATGGAGAAACCCTATTATGAAAAAGAGAATTATATTTGCCCTTTTTGCCGCGCTTTTGCTATTTAGCTGTCAGAGCGAAGTATCTCGTTCTGCCAAGGCAAACAAGCGTTTAGGCACGCGTCAAAACCCTATCAAAATGTATTTTGTTCCATCCTTAGAGGCAGGAAAGGTCGTCAATAGCGGCGAAGAGATTGCCGCCGCCTTGCAAGAGGCTACGGGCTACCATTTCAAGGTTGCCGTTCCCACGAGCTATGCGGCTGTAATCGAAGCTTTAGGCAGCTATCAATGCGACATCGCCTGGCTGCCCACCTACGCCTATGTTCTTGCCAAAGAGAAATATAATGCAAACGTAAAACTGATCACTGTGCGCGATGGTCGCACAAACTACCGCGGTCAATTTGTGGCTTCAAACAGAAACATTCGCACTCTGGAAGACCTCGAAGGCAAGGTCGTTGCATACACCGATGCAGCTTCCGCCTCTGGCTATATCTATCC
>JAAZFA010000477.1 GCA_012511995.1 Thermoproteota archaeon
AAGCCATAGCCTCTAGAATTCTAATTGGAAGATTTTCATAATTCGTAGGTGCTACATAAACACTAGCTGCTCTGTAATAGTTCACTAACTCTTTAGAATCCTTCAAGTAGCCTAAAAACAGGAAATTCCTTGCAGGCACTCCCAGTTGCCTTAATCTATTTTGATAAGGAATACAGTTGCCAGCACCTATAAAAACGAAGAGAGCATCAGGATACTTTTGCAGAATTCGCGGTATAGCTTCAACTAAGTAACAAATACCCTTTGCAGCAATTAATCTACCAGTGAACAGGACTATGTCTCTTTTTACAGACTTAGGATATGGTGAAAACCAATCGGTGTCAACAGAATTATGGATAACACTGATCGAATTAGAATCTAAATCAGGAAACTCGCATTTAATTTTATTCTTCATCCAATCAGAAACTGTAATGTAATGCCGCTTGCTTAAAAAATACACTGTTTCAGCGCACCTAAGAACAGGATATGTTAAATAGGTGAGCTTTTCTGAAAACTCCAGACCTGAAAAGCCCATGCCTGAATTTTTAGTACCCTGCCTCTGCCCACGTATGGTTGTATGGATTGTAGTAACTATAGGCACGCTAAGACCTCTAAAGTTTAACAGTAGATCGGGCATATGAGCAGTATGTGAGTGCACAATATCGATATTGTGCTCTTTTACTAATTTTGGCACCTGTCTTAAGCAGTTGTACTGAAACTTAGCATTATAAAAGAATGTATCATTAGCGTGACTAATAAAATGAATTTGTACATTACGCCCAAAAATTGAAGAAAAATCGTAATCATAGCTTGAAACTTTTTCTTTTCCCAAACTATTTCTAATAGGAGTAACCACATGAATTTCTACATCTTTTGGTAAATGCCGAACCAACTCCACAATGTAAGTCCCAACACCGCCCCATACGGGTAGAAACTCAGGAGCCAACATACAAATCTTCATGAAAAACACCGTCAAAATTGGTAATAGTTTAGAGACAATACTAATCGTAGATACTCAACGCATTTTAGGTAGGAACAATCAAGACATGTTTTTCTATACAAAGATTGAAGGGATAACTTCATCAAACTACACGTAGAGCAAAGCCTTTTCGCTAAACGCCTGTCATGTTTAGCGTTAGATGTACAAACCTGTTATGAAATTGCGAAACCTCAGAAGTGGAGTTGAATATCCATAGTTCCACAAAAAGGCGATAGTAATATCCTGTTTTGTTTGAGATCCATACAGATGCTTTGTTTACGTTAAGATCCATTCCATTAATAGTTATGCTTGAAATCTTTGAGGTGTTATCAGCGAAAGCTATTTCGTTTACTTGGAATGTTAATGGGGCTTCCCATGTTTGCCCATTCTTAATAAACGGTTTATATTCATACAAAGTAGGAACCGGGCTGGGTGTTCCAAGTTTTGGGTTCGGAAGAGGATCAGTTTCATTTTGAAGCTTAACATTACAAGTGTAGTAGCTTGGTGATCCCATGTGATTACCTACACCTAAATAAACCGAATATTCTATACCAGTTTTAATGTTAAACGGAATATCTTCCAACATACGGTTTGGCCCCAAGATGTATAGTTCTGAAAATTGCTCACCTACAGAAGGCTCAATTAAAAGACCAATAGTCGGAGATGCAAAAAGCAAAATGCCAATCAAGCCAACGGCGGCAAAAATAATTCTGTAATTGTCAAGATACATCTTCTATCACCTCAGGCTTCATACCAAGCAACTTGTTTACATGTACATGTTTAAATCGT
>JAAZFA010000478.1 GCA_012511995.1 Thermoproteota archaeon
AATAGCGTTCCCGAAGCTGCTCTAGTTTTGCCGCATAATTATGGTTGGGGTATGCGCAATCCCAATGACACTATATGGGGTTTCTGGCCTACTGACGATAAAACAGAACAAATTGCGATCACCATGTATCAGCTATTAGAGTTGTATGGAACAAGGTTAGACATTGTCTTTGAAGACCCAGCGTTTCCTGTGACAAAGGTGAATTATAAAAGTGTTTATTTTTGGGATCAAGCCATTTGAAAATCATTCTTTTTCTTTATTTTTATGTCAAACAGGGGGTGGGTAAATTTATCAATTAAAAGGGTTAAGGCTGAAAGCGTCGCCGTTTTTGTTATAGGTATCTTCTTTTTGATTTTAGCGATATATGGAACATACTATCTTTTGGCTGTTGAGTTGCCATCAGGTCATTTAACCAGACTTCCTTTTGCTGTAGCAGCCAGCTTTTTTTTGGGAATAATAATGATAAACCTAAGTTACTCGATTTTTGTACCTATAAAGGAAGGCAAGTTTACTTGATATGAAGTTTTATCCATTCTGTGGACAATAATAAGATGCAATATATAAAAAATTTAAACGGTAACTTGAAGATTTATAAATTCAGTATTAATACTTGTGTAGGTTGCCTGATAAGAAAAAATAAAAACCATAAACAAAAAATATGAAGTACAACCGCAACATCAAAACATTGGTCCCCCTGCTGGAAATACTTAATTAATAGCAGCTCTCATTTCTGGTACGGAAGGAATTTAATTTGAGTGACGAACTATCCAAGTTACCACCTAATGTGCAAGAAAAACTTCTTAGACTACAACAGTTACAACAGACACTTCAATCCATTCTAGCACAGAAACAACAGGTTGAAATGGAGAAAAGCGAAGTAGATCAAACTATTGCAGAACTCCAAAAGACTAACGATGACGCTGTCATCTACAAAGCTATCGGATCACTTCTAGTGAAGTCCGAAAAAGTTAAGGTTACTGAAGACCTTAGTGAACGCAAATCTTTACTAGAAACGCGCTCAACCGTCATCTCTAGGCAAGAAGAGCGCATACGAAGTCAAGTCAAAGAAGCACAAACTAAATTACAAGAAGACCTAAGCTCAGTCTCAGGTCAACCCTTCTCTTAAAGAGGCGTTAATGCTTGGTGGATAGACTTGGTTTTCCAGAGTTGACCACCGAGCAGATCGAGCTTTTATGCCAAACCGCTGAAGACGCAGCTCGAAATAATATTCTATCTAAGGTCGCAAGTAAAGACATCGAAAGATTAGACATAGCCGTTGAAGTTGAGGGGACAAAACCTGTCAACGTCACTGTCGAAATCAACTTGCTTCTAGCAAAGACCACGATGGGAAATGCCGAAGCTTTAGTTAAAGAGGCAGTAGATATGGCACATAGAGCTACCGAAAACTTTTTGAGCAAACTAAAATGACCTTTAAAGAACTTACCACAATAATCGAAGAACAGCAAGCAGGTTTTGTGTTGTTGCTCTGCCACAGAAGCGCCGATGCAGATGCAATCTGTTCTGCTTACGGTTTACAGGGATTGCTTAAGCGTTTCCTACCCAACACTGTGGTGGAAATTGGGTGTCCACAGGGTATAAACAAACCAGCAAAAACATTGCTTGAAAACTTGCCCATAACAGTTAACTTTAAACCAAACATCGAATCTGCAGAAACCATTATACTTCTCGATATGAATACGGTCGATCAAATAGATGAAGTAGCCGAATTAATTAGGAAATCGCCGGCGCCAAAAATCATCATAGATCATCATGCCCCTAACCAAGAAACCATGCAGATATGCAAACTCTGCTTCATTGACGATAAAGCAGCAGCTAACTGTGAATTAATTTATCGCCTCTACGCAGAAGCCAATGTTCGACCAACCCTTAATGAAGCAAAAGCGCTCTTCATCGGCATAGCTTTTGATACTCGACACTTCGCATTGGCTAATTCACCTACGTTTGAAATAATAGCAAAATTAGTATCCGAAGGCATCGATGCACAACAAACCTTGGCAACTTTTGCGCTACCAATCGACCCATCAGAACGAGTTGCCAAACTAAAGGCATGTAAACGCGCTAAAGTCGTTAAAGTCGAAGGATGGATAGTTGCACTTTCACATGTCAGCGCCTTTCAAGCTCAAGCTGCTAAATCACTGGTCGATGTGGGAGCCCATGTATCAGCGGTTGCAGGAAAGAAGAATGACAAGATTGAAATAAGCTTGCGAAGTATACGAGAATTTAATGAAAAAGCTGAGGTACACCTTGGAATCGATATAGCCAGTCCACTAGGCGAGT
>JAAZFA010000090.1 GCA_012511995.1 Thermoproteota archaeon
GACTTTATTCGGGACATCTCGTAGGTTACATATGTTTTCAATAACGTCGATAAATCAATCCGTGCAAGACCACCAACATTAGTTGCAATTACCTTCAAGTTAGAAGAAAAAACCATGTCTCTAGTTAAACCCAATAATAAACCGGAAACTCCTCCAGTTTGTGTAGATTTTCGAACATATTCATACGCATAAGGTACAATAGCATACAGTCGCATTTTATCCCCATTGTAAGTTGAAGATAAGTGTTTGATTATCGAAAGGGTTGTTTCATCTACTGAAAACATAAAACCATTGGCACCGTTTTCTAGACTCAAGCGCAAAATATTTGCGCCATATTCCGTATAACACTGATTATTCAAGGGTCTTGTACGGGCACGTTCTTGAGAAAGATGACTAATTCCATGGAAGGGATTGTCGCCAACCAAGAGATCAAGTGGTCTTTTCATTTGGACATTCTCCTAACACTCTCCAACAAAAAATCAACCTTCAACGAATCTTTAAAACTGCATTCAGTTTCTTTACCAGCAATCAATGAATCCAAAAAGTGCTTATCTTCACGCCAATACTCCGGCGAACTAAGAAGAAAACCGACATTGTCATTCATGTCTGCACGGTACCATCGTTTCGTGGGGGCGTCTTTAAGTTCCAGCCTAACTTCATCATCGTTAACACTTAACCGACCTTTAGTTCCATTGATAGTAATACCAAATTCTGGCATTCGATAATCATATTTTCGCCAAGAAACATCGAATTTACCTGTCATACCATCTATACCATCAGTGGTAAAACTTATGTCGCCTTCAGAGTTAGGATGTATCTGGGAATTAATTGTGGCCGATGTTACCCTTAAATTACCAAACAACCAAACAGATAAATCCACAACATGCGAACCTAAGTCTTCCAAGACACCACCACGGGAGATTATAGCTGTTGAATCCTTTTTTACAGAAACAAAATCTGAAGAGAAAGCATATGCATGAAAAGAAGTTAAATCACCCAAAATCTGCTGACTAAGAAGTATTTCAGCATGTTTGAAGGTTACTCCGAAACGCTTCATGTATCCAACCATGGTTATCCCACCATTGCGTTTAGAGATTGTTGCAAGTTCGTCAGACTGTTCATAACTTGAAGTTAAAGTTTTTTCGACGAAAATATTTTTTGAAATTTTTTGTTCATAAATCTGTTTAATGATGTGGTAATGAATTGGAATCGGTGTTAGCACAAAGACTGCATCTAAGTTTAAACCTTGGAACTTGGCTAAATTTTCAGTAATCACCGCTTCTGGAAAAGGTTGCCTAGCAATAGCTCGAATTATGCGACTTTTGTCACATAACGCAGTTATAGATACATTAGAAAATGTATTGAGTAAACAAGCATGCATTATCCCCATCTTTCCAAGCCCAACAATCCCAACTTTAATTTTCGCTTTATTTGCCATTTAAGGGTCGCTCCTGAAAAAGTTTTGTAATTTGTAAGGGATTATAGACGAAAATACGTCGTATAATGCTCAAATCGTGTCGAAGTTTTAGTTTTTTTCACCTAAATGATTGCGGTAATCAATTGGAATCTCGACAATTTGACATCCTTTCCGCTCGACAGTAGCATTCATCTCTGATTCAACGACGAATCTTTTACCTTTCGAATGCCATCCATTTGAAATTTCGCTACGTACACACGTAAACCAGATAATTGATCATTCTAATTTTACGCCATTCATAACTAATTGTGTAAATGTTAAAATTGGATTCCCAACGTAAAAAGGGTGTGTAAAAGATTTAGAAGTATTGAATTGACCTTTAAAGCGATTACCTATAACCATCCCAACTGCAGGGTTATGCTTTAAAATTTCAATCACCGCTGTAACAAACTGTGCTGGATAAATATAATCTGCATCGGTGAAAACGATGTAGGGTACTTTCGAGCTAAGGTTGTGAAAAACCTGAAACAAGGCATCGCCTTTTCCTTCCCTTTTGTAGCATAACATCACACATGTTTTTTACAATATCTATAGTTCTATCGACACTATTACAACAACAACCATGTAAAGATTTTTTTAGGACTTTTTGCATCTCATCTAAGGAGGACCAATACTTTCTTCTCGGTTAATTGTTGCAATTATAACTGATATATCAGAGTTTAAATTTTCTATCATAAAAAAAATCCTCAAAAACATTAGCGGCTCAAGAATAATCACAAAAAATGCAACTCATAATACCTAAGTATGGAATGTTCTAAAACAAACTAAAGATGTTCTAGAACACCGATGTCTATATTATTGAATTAACTTTTTCTATTACAAAAGCTACGTCGTCATCCGACAAGCCTACATGCATGGGCAAAGTAATCGTCTGCTTTAAAACCTGCTCAGCAACAGACAAACCGCCATATGAAATTGAACCTAATTTCCTGTAAACAGGCTGCATATGACATGGAGGATAGAAAATACTACCTGTTTCGATACCATAATCAGTAGAGAGTTTTTTTGTAAAACTTGTTTTGTCTATTTTATTATCCAAAATGAAGGGATACTTATAGTAGCTGCTTCGGAAGCCTGCAGGTGTTTTCAGTGTTTGAAATGTACCTGGTCTTTCAAGCTTTGCATTGTACTTTTCAGCGATATTATTTCTTTTTTCAATAAACTGGTTTAATCGTTTGAGTTGATATATTCCAAGGATAGCTGAGACTTCAGGGAGTACCATATGGCGCCCTAAGTCCACAAAATTGGTTTTACCAGAACCAGATCCATAAAAACTGTATCGTTTGGCAAACTCGCATAATTGTTCATTCTTAGAGATTAGCATTCCACCTTCACCAGTTGTAATAACTTTAGTAGGTGTGAAGGCAAAAACAGCTGCGTTTCCGTAACTTCCTATTTTTGTGCCATTGATTGTTGCACCGATCGCATGCGTGGCATCCTCGATTAAGAATAAACCGTTATCTTGACAGACCTGTTGAATTTGTTTTAAGTCTGGATTTGGGAAACCTGCAATGTGAGTTACTATTACTCCTTTTGTGCAACTTGTTATATTCTGTTTTAAACTCTGAGGATCCATTGAGAGCGTCTCAGCACGAATGTCACTAAAAACGATCTTGCCACCGGCGGCAACTATACTGTTTGGAACAGATATGAAGCTGTTAGTACAAGCCACAACTTCTTTTCCTTGAATGTTAAAAAAACGGAGAGCAGTTTCATACGCGCTCGAGTCTGAATCAAACGCTACAGCACTTTCTACACCGATATAGTTAGCGACCATTTCCTCAAATAATTTTACATTATTACCGTTTCGGAATTGGCCTTCCTCAAGTACTGTAGCGATATCTTTGAGTATTGCAGTTTGGTCTTCCTTAGGAAAGACTGGTTTAGAAGATTTAATAATAACTGACATACCATTCGCTTCTTAGAAGCTATAAGTTACTGAAAATAAATGGAGTTTTTCATCTAATATCGCATGTAAAATACGCCATGAATTCAGTCGGTAAAGTCGATGAAAGAGAAAGCCGAATCGTATCGGTGGCAGGCTTTGTTCAATTAATTTAATCAAGAGTTTGTCTCCACTTTTAAAGACAACCCATGTGTGCACATCTTCACCGTATAATAATTCATTGAACCATGAGGGACTTTGAATAAAACCATGTTTTGAAACTCTTTTAAGCTCTTTAAGCAACTTCCAGGGATCTGATAGATGTTCAATTAGATAGTAGCTTGTTGCAAAATCGAAGACCCTATCTTTAAAGGGTAACTCACAGCAGCTACATAGTACAAACGGTTTTCCACCTGTCACTATCTTTTTCATGCTACGATCTGGAACGGGTTCAACATGTAAATCGCAAAGAACGTTAGCTTTGGGGAAAGGTTTTGCACCACAAGCAATATCGAGACAAAACAGAGAACCATTGGCTTTTTGATTTTTAATTTCGCTATATTTTTTTTTACCATTTTTAAATCTATCAAGCTCTGATTCTCGAATGGGAAATCGTTCTGAAGGCACTGAAAAAAACCTAACTAATAGACCCATAAAAACACTTCAAGCATTTAAGTGGCATTTATCGATAGAACTAACGACTCGGCGACGTATTTTACGTTTTCTTTACTTAGTTTAACATGCATTGGTAAACATAATATATGATTTAAAACGCGTTCTGCATTTGGATAATCTCCATCTTTTGTACCAAACACTTCCCGATAATATGGATGCAAATGGCAAGGTGGATAATAGACTTGCCCAGTTTCAACCCCATAATCTTCTTTGAGTAATGCTGTAACTTTAAGACGATCAATCCTACTATCAAGTTTTATTGGAAACTTGTAGTAGCTATGGCGTAGATTAGGCGCAAATCTAAAAAGTTCAATCTCACTATTGTAAGAGAGATATTCATCATATTGTCTAGCAATTTGATTTCTCTTTTCAATAAACATGTCAAGAGCCTTAAGCTGATGTTTACCAATTATTGCGGTTGGTTCACTCATCCGCCAGTTATGCCCTAACATTACCATTTGGCGGTCTTCATTTTGCCCACATGATCGTAAACATCTTGCTTCTTCAGCGAATTTCTCATTATTGGTTATTATCATACCCCCTTCACAAGATGTAATTACTTTAGTTGGATAAAACGAGAAACAGCCGGCATCACCAAATGTTCCAGCCTTTTGGTTATCTAGCATAGCACCATGAGCATGAGCACTATCCTCTAAAAGAAATAGTCCCTTTTCCGTACAAAATTCTTTGAGTTCGTGTATTTGGGGACAAACTAAGCCTGCGATGTGAACGGCTATAACACCTGCAGTTTTACTTGTTATCTTTCTTTTTACATCCTCTACATCTATGCATAATGTGTTTGGATTCATGTCAGCAAATACTGGTTTTCCTCCGGCAAATATTACAGCATTTGGAGTAGAAATGAAAGTATTCGTGGGTACGATAACTTCTCTGCCTTGCAACCTAAAGTATCTTAATGAGACATCTAAAGCCGCTGTGCCAGAGTTAACTGCGATTGCATATTTTACACCATTGTATTCTGCAAAGGCTTTTTCAAAATCTAGAAGGTATGGACCATCTGTTAATCTTCCACTTTTTAAAAGTGACTTAATATCATTAGCTATCGCATTGACACTTTTATTAGAAAAATATGGATGAGCACCAGAAATTTTCATTATAACAAGTCCTTTACCATGATTTTGACCCATTGAAAAACAGATAATCTATCACTGAGAGGTTGGGTACAAATCCTGAAACATTTTGTAGGTAAATCGGTTGGACGAAATCTTGGAAAATCAATTTGATACCAGCTTTTGTGAATAATGATTTATCAATATAGTCTCTGCAACCGTTTCCTGCTAATTGGACATTGGCGCCTACTTCTTTGCATTGTGCAACAATCAACTCTGTTTTTTTCCCTTTTGCCTTAAGTTCAGAACTTAAAAATAGGGGTTTATTGATTTTTAAAAAAGCCATAATTCCTGTGATAAGATGCATATTCAAGTCGATTAATCTGTCCCATTTCTTGTTATAGGTTTGTTCAAAAAAATCTGAATATTCATGCCAATAAGGTGCTTTACAGTAGCCATGTTTAATCGTTAGCCAGTGCCGTCTTCTCCAACTAGGCTGGCCTTTGTTTGCTATTTTTACGTCTTTTATTAATAAGGGTTTGTTAGCGTGCATTATAGGGACAGTAAGCCATCTTACCCCGTCTACAGTTAGGACTCTATTTCTGTTGGTAAAGCCTTGATGCTCAAATTGAACAACATCTTCAATAATAAAAACGTCTGCCTTACGCATTTTATCAAAGAAGCCTAACCATGGTAGATAATTAGGTTGATGACCAGCTACAATCATTACATAACCGCCTATTGGGAACTACGTTCAACATAACGCACTACTTCAAAAGCTTCTGCTGCAGGAAGGCTTACTTGACTACCCCTAAAAGAAGCCAAGTTAACCATTGACTCATAAGTTATGTACCGTTTCGCTTTCTGTGAGAAGTGGCATTTTAGTGCAGCCCATTTATCGTTCACACAGTTAGTTATATCCACAAAATAAGTAGGTGAAAATTGAGCTGTGACTCTTGGTGTTTCAAAAGCTAGCACTTGTGGTGCATTTCTAAAGGCAGACATAGATACCCAACCGACTTGGCGGTGATCTTGGTGAATGTCATTAATAGTGTGTGTGAGGATGGTTTCTGGTTTGTTAGCCGCATAAAAGGCCTCTAAAAAGTCGATTGCTTGCCGTGAACAAGGAATTTCAGTATCTGGGAAATCCCCAAAATAAACTTCTTTAACGCCAAGATATGATAAAGCTTCTATACTTTCTTTAGGGCGCACTTCAGGGTTGCCACTATGTTCGCCCTTTGATAGAAAAACAGCTATTACCTTTTTTCCAAGCTTTGCTGCTGCACGAATGGTTCCACCACACCCTAATTCGATATCATCAGGGTGTGCACCTACGGCTAAGATGGTATCGGATTTTAAAACCAAAATAAAACCTCCAAAAAGTGATTCACTGAACCCTAAGGATTCATTTTTAACCATAAACTGAGGTAGCGTTCATGATATTGAAAACTATTAGTTGAAGTATTATAAATCCATAATTCGAAAAATATGTTACCATAAAAACCAGTTTTTTCTTCATCCCAAGCAATAGTTGTGTCGTTGGCATCAAGACTAAAACCGTTTACGGTAATATTATGCATACTCAACAGCGTAAGGTCCTCGCTGATTGTATATTGGAAGGAGATATCAAGCGGTAGTTCCTCGGTGCTATCTTTAGCCACAAAAATTGTCAAGTCTGATAGCGAGGGCAAGTTGCTACTGGTATGGTTAAAGCTGCTAGGCGCTGATTGGGTTTGGTCTCGAAATTTTAATTGAATAATATAGTAGACCGATGAATCCAAATAATTGGTAATGCCGAGATATAAACGGAAATTTTGATTTGCTATAATGTTTGAAGGATATTCTGTGTCACAGTTTGGCCCAAACATGTAGAATTCCGTTAGATTATCAGTTTGTGGATAAACAAGTAGCGGCTGCAAAGCTGGTGAAGCTACTAATAGCGAAACAGCAGTCATTACTATCAATATAGATGTTTTATACTGGTGAAGTGCGCCATGGGTGAGATTCATCTTCTGTCTATTTAGAATAAACCATGCAGATAGGCCACAAAGAAATACAATTAAAGAAACAAACAGGGTTAATATCATTGACGTGGAATGTTGAGAGTTTTCAGTAATTGCCGCCTGTTGCAATGTAGAGGCTTTTTCAGCAAAACCGTTAAGAACATTTTGACTTTGGCTTGCATAACTGTTTGCAACTGCATAATCTCCCGCTGCATTGGCAAGTTCTGCCTTTGAAAGCAATTCAGAGGCATCATTCAGTATAACTATCAAAGAAGATATATTAGCAGAAGCAGTTTCGGCATGTAATACAGCATCATAGCATGTTTCTAGGTTCCTTTTGACTGCTGTGGTAGTCCCTGAACTGTCTTGACATTGGGCGGTCGGCGCTGTAAAAATTATGATACATAAAAAAAGTGCTAATAATAAGCTTAAGCATTTTTTTGTAATATACAAAAATTCTCCACCATTCATTCTATCACGTTTTGCACGTTTTGAGGCCTAACAGGACAAAGTTCTTCTAGTATTTTCTTTTTCACTGAGAAATCAGTTAATCGTTTTTCCATGCTTTTACTGCATCTAACATATTCTTTATATGCAGTAAGATATTCTTGACCTTTGTTAGTTAACAGATAGAGTTGAGTGATATCCTGGTAGGTTACAAGAGAAGCCTCCAAGATTTCGCTTAGGTAACGCTGTAGAACTTTATAGCTTAAATTAGCCTGATACATTATTTGTGTTTTTTTGGCTTCACGACTGACAACAGCCAGTATGTCAGCTATGATATCCAATCTATCTCTATAGGTAACCAAGAAAAATCACCGGCGCGATATAAAATTAAAAATGAAGCCAACCGCGAACATTCTTTTTTTGTCGATTTTTATTCTGTCCCTTCCCTAAAAAATCAGCGGGCGTTTTTCCCTTGGACTTCTTTTTAATGTTATCTTTTATGAATTTGTTCCATCCGCCAATATGTGGGTCAGGAGAGATATATTTCTCGATGTCTTTTACTTCATACTGTTTTAGTATTTCTTTAAAATTTAGTACCTTAAAGTCTCTTGTCGCATGGATAATTGTTCCTTTATCTATGAACAGTGAACTGTAGTCATCAACTGCTATCCCTTCTGCCCGTATTTTGTCGTTTAGGCGATCATTCCAGAGTCTTTTCCACTCGAAACGAAGTTCATCAATTAGTTCTTTTTGATTTAGTACCATAGGTAAGATATCCCTTCATGATTGAAGCAGATAAGAAAAATGGAAAAACAAAAAATTTTTCTCAAAACTAGCTCGAGGTTTAACCTCACTATTACTTGTTTATTTCGAGATATTTAAATCATAAGGATAATTTGTTCTATTTTTATAGACATTTTTTAACATTTTTCTAAATTTTTTGACGGTTTTTTTTAGATTAGATTATTATTTAACATAGAACATAACATTTTTTTTATAGAAAACCTTTCGATTGAACACCTGTTTATTTATGTTCTATTCGACGCAGGGTTAACTGATTGTCATAATATAAGCTTTTACTAGACGGTCCAGGTAAGGTTGTGTTTTTAAGATTTAAATTCTACTTGACACTAAATAAAAGTCGTGATTCTTAATGGCATTGTCGGCTACTGCAAGGGAAGTATTTTCTGAAAAATTCAATACCGTTTTAGAAGATGATTCTGCCTCAAGATGTTTGGAGGGTTTCAAGAAGGGGCTTCCACCAGTTTTAGCTGTTTTAGACAATAAAAGTCGATATGTAGGTATGGTTAGTAGGCGGTCTATTTTGCGGACACATTTAGATTTAAGCCGTACTAAAGTTAAGAGTTTGATGTCTACTGCACCTGAGATAGGCTTGGGGGATTCATTGAGTCGTACCGCATATTTAATGATTCATAGCGGTTTGCGTCAGTTACCTGTTATAGAGAAAGGCAAGATTGTGGGGTTTATTACTGACGAGGCGGTTATTCAAGCGGTTGTTAATGCCGAGTGGGGAGGTAACCCTGTTGAACATGTTATGACACGTGCGCCCCATACAATGGAAGCAAATCGTAGTCTCGGCGCAGTTATGAGTTTAATGCGTGAATTTGGCATCTCGCATGTTCCTATTATGGATAAGGGTCGACTTGTAGGTATAATTAGTATTCAAGATATTTTAAAGAGTGTATATTTTCCACCGAAGCGTATGGGAAATCAAGATGTAGCTGGCGAACAGGTAGACCACCTAGCACTGGCGGCCAAAGCAATTATGAGTGCTCCCGTGATTACAGTTGACCCTAAAAAAAATTTGCGGGACTGCGAAGAGTTGATGCATAACCATGAGATCAGTTGCCTATGTGTCATTGATGGAGAGCGTCTTGTGGGGGTAGTTACGAAACTTGATTTCTTAGAGCCAATCAGCCAGATGGAAACAACAGAGCGGCGTTTAACTATCCAGTTCAGTTTGAAAGACATTGATATTAGCCCTATACAACAAGAATTTATGATGGCAGAGTTCGATTCCTTCGTACGTCGATTCCAAGAAGCATTCCAGTTGGGTGTATTGTTTGTGTATATGAAGAGCCACCGTGGAACAAGTCTACGCGGGACACCCATGGTTCACTGTCGCTTGCAATTTCGGACAACCAGGGGAAGCTTTTTTGTAGCTAGTGAAGGTTGGGGTGTAGAGCCTACTTTCAAGATTGCTTTAGATCGGTTAGAACGACGTTTGCTGCGAAGTAAAGAGTTACTGGCGTATAATCCTCGTTTCGCTAGGGACTACCTGCGTAAAATTGGTTTACCACAAGAAGAACATTAAATACCTCTTTTTCTA
>JAAZFA010000479.1 GCA_012511995.1 Thermoproteota archaeon
AGTTGAGCTTATCCTTCTAAGACATACAGTTGTTACTTGCGCTGTTTACTGTTTTACGATAGCTGCATTTGTCTTGTTTGCCTTAATTTTTTGTGTTGAAACTGTTAGAGTATGGCTTAAAGGCAGTTTATGATAAAAACAGTCCTTCAGTATGTTTAGTTGGCTGTGCTATCGTTTAGTACACATGGGCTAAAGTGTAGCGCTAAATAGTCGTTTCTATTAAGATATACCAGAAAGAAGTCTAGTAAAACGGAGACTATAAGCATGAAGCTTAAAGCCATAACAATCGGCGCTATTTTGCTTCTCAGCATACTCGTTGTCTCAACAACGCCGTCTATTGGTATAGGTACTGTCAGCGCAAATTATGGTAGCGCCGTTTTCTGCCCTAACCGCTATATAGAAGAAGACCCGCCTGGCGATACTCCTAATGAGATAGCTTTGTCAACTGATGTTTGTTACTATGTCGCTGGCTTCCTCTGGGAACATTACTACCCTGGAGACTCCTATTTCATGTACGGTATGCCTGATGGTTCAGTATCTCCCGTGCTACCACAGAGTTACACAATAATACTTGATGCCCTAGAGTCCAGCTCAGACAAAGTAACGGTCTTTTCAAAGGGACACTGCACACCTTGGGGTTATAATTATCAGCACTACCAACTCTTGTGCACATACCCAGAAGACGGGGCTGCTAGAGATTCAATTCACATCTGGCCGGGTACCGATCAAGGTAAATGCCGCTTTGATTTCATTTGGCACTGCGGTACAGCACGAAGCTATCCCCTATCACCACCTTACACAGATATTGACGGACCGATAGGCCTGCCATTTTGCTTTACCCACAACGTCGGCATGACTAAATACGGTAATAGCGGCAACTATGTATACACCGGATGGAATTGGGAGTCCCCCCCAATTCGAAGACACCATTCCTGAAAATGGCTACTATATATGGGCTGACCTCACACTTTCAATCTTTTACAATATGCATTACAACAGTTACTTGAGCCTTGGCGATACACTCAATGGTCTATCATGGACACTCTATGGAGAAAGCTTTGTTGACAGTCCACTCTACGACGACTTGATAGTCTGGGGAAACATGGGGATGACACTAAATTATTAGGAAGATAAAAAATGAACAGAAATAAAATCGTATGCATGGTTTTCCTACTAGCAATCTTCATAACAACTGGAGAAATCTCAACAGTGCAACCATCATATTCATCTACACAGGCTCAAGCGCAAACCTTCATAGAAAACGTGCTACCAATCGATAGTTCAAAATACAATATAACCCTCAGGAATTACGGTGTCCCAAGCCTGCCCGATATTAACGTAGACAAGCAAAACGATAGGTTGTATGATGGAAACGAAGAGGTGCTGACATATTCGTTGGATTCAAAGGATAGCTCAATCGATGTTATTTGCCATTTCAACGATGGTAACCTCTACATATGTTATGCAACCACTCGAAAAGGCGAAGTTATCACTGACAAAGCATACGCAAATGTTGCAGATGCTGCCAAAAGTTTCCTTGAAAAATACCAAGCTTACTCAAAACTTGATTCAACAGAGATGATGGCAATGCTAGAAAATGTAGATGCAACTAAAAACGCTACGATTACTTCAAAAGACCTAACGCTCACTATTACCCACAAAGATCTAAGGGGTACATTTTTCGGCGACTCGATAAACTTCCGTTGGGTGCGTATCGTCAATGGATGTGAGTACTTGCTAATGGATGTTGCCTTTAGTGATGGTGCCTTTGCAGGCTTTACCGACCACCGCACACGGTATTCAATCGGCGACACAACAGTCAACATCTCTAAAGAAGAAGCTATAGCGATAGCGATGAATTACATAAAGAACTACTCATACCGAATGTCAGATAACCTTGTGATCTCTGATTTTAACGTTACCGAAGATAAAACTGTTGCAATCTTAAAACCAACTATGAGAGAAGATAATATCTTGTATCCTCACTGGAGCGTTACTCTCTATCTCAATCAGACATACCCGGGTAGCGTCACCTCCATTCTCCTTGGAATCTGGGCGGACACAGGCGAAGTATTCTTCTGTCACTATCAAGCATACGGCGGAAGTGGCCTGCCATCAGATGCCAATTCGAATAGCCAACCATCAAATGATAACTCTGTCTATGAACAGCTACCTTCCTCAGAGAACAATGAAGTATCATCAAATACAAACCAGATCATCTTAGTGGCAGTCATTACAACAGTCATTGCAGTTCTCGCTATTGCAATAGTAGTAAAGAAAAGAAGCAAATAGACCCCTCCCTTTTTTATTTCCGATTTCTTCTTGTAAAAATTAATGAAGTATCCTGTCCTAAATTTTAGGACACAGTTACTGAATAAACCGCTAATTTACTCAAGAAACCTTGACGAAAAATTATTTAAGAAAAGAAGTGAAGGATGCATTTGATGACACATGCAACGGAAAAAAATAACACTGATTGTCGTTCTATCACTTATGATTTCAATAGGCTTAATTTTACAATCCGTTGACTTGGTAAACGCTAACTATTATCCACCTCCCTCTATTGAGATTTCCTCAC
>JAAZFA010000091.1 GCA_012511995.1 Thermoproteota archaeon
CTGACTCAAAAGTTTTTTTATTGTTTGCATAATTATTAATTTAAGTTTTACCTTTAATCACCAGTAGGCTTATCAGAAATGAAGCTGGCGAAAATCTTTTAGTGAAATAAAAAATTAATTAAATTTAAGCGGTTTAAGTATTTCTAAAAAAAAGAAAATGCTAAAAAAATTAATATTAAAAAATGTGAATTCTAAAAAAAAGAAGAATGCTTTTAAGTTAAAAAATCACACCTCCCTTATGATAAATAAAAGAACGTCTTGTTTACTGTCTTGTAATACGTCTTGAACGAACGTCTTGCCGTTAATGCGTTACAGCTTAAGTTAATGATTTTTAAATAATAAATAGGTTTTTAAATTAAATCAACGGTACAGTTATCACGTTACAGCGGTACAGTTATCACGTTGCTACGGTACAGTTATCACGTTACAGCGGTACAGTTATCACGTTACAGCGGGACACTTACAACGCAAAAAAAACCGCCTTTTTAAGGCGGTGTAAATATTATTTATGTGAAATCAATTTAGCCCCTCCTACTGTTAGGAATTGACTATCTGAACTAATAGTTTTATTTAACTCAGGGTAAAATTTAGATAACTTGTTTAATGAAAGCAAAAATCTTTTTCGAAAATTATTTAATGCTTGAGTTTCTTTTTTGATTATTTCATCAGCAGTTAATAAATTATTATCTACATATTGACCGAATGAAGCACCGAATTGAGCTTGTAGATCTTTCCAAGAGATTTTTACTGGATGACCTCCTTGTGTATATACAAGATAAGTTCGGTAAGCGATCCAAGTATAAACATCCATCGCTAACGGAGACTTACGGATAGCGTGAAGTACATTTAGATCCATTGGAACAGGGTTACTAGTGACTTCATTAAAAAACTCATCAGATAGTTTAAATTGAGTTTCCCAAACTCCATTATTTGGACACCAAAACTCGAAACCTTCCGAAACAAGAATTAAATTTTTAAATCCTCGAATTTCTTTATCTGTAAATTCCAGTCGGAATAAACTGGATAGTAAGCGATTAGTTTGATCCTTAAGCAAAGCTATTGATCTACCGTCATTTCCAATTTCTAGCTTTTTTAAAAATTCCGTTTGATTAGTTCCTAAGTTTAAGGTTGAGTTTTGTGTTCTCACTGCTTCTGTGCAGATCCAAGCAAGTAATAAACGTGGATATGTGCCATACGGTAAGCCAATTTTTGGATGTGATGTAATACTTAACGTCACTAATCCTGATGTCCGTTCAAAATAATTAGTATCAAGATTTGAATGCGGTAAACCAATTTGAGCCAAGGAACGACTTAAAAAACCAAGATTTAACTTATCGCTATTATTTTTTTGCACCTTTGATTTAATCATTATTTTCCTCTCTAAACTTACGGACAATATTTTTATACTTCATTTCTAAATACATCATTCGACCATCAGGTATTCCTTCAGTCCGCCATTTTGAAACTGCCGGCAAGGAGATATTGAAAACTTTTGCTAGCGCAGCAGTTCCTCCAAGTAGGTCAATAAGGTGTGAGTCTGAATGTAATTTTTTTTTCATTTATATATTCAAAATATTAATAGGGTTAATAAACCCCTTAATTATTAACCATAGTTAATAATTAATCAATTGTTTATTTAAACTATGGTTAATTACTATAACGTTACTATTTAACAATGAGCGACATAAGCAATAGAATTAAGCTTAAGTTAAAAGAAAAAGGATTGAGGCAACTTGACCTAGCAAATGCTACTGGCGTATCAACTGCTGCTGTAAACAAATGGATTAATGGAAATACTAAAAATCTAAAAAGTGAAAACTTGATAGCTATTAGTAAGTACCTAGGAGTATCAATCCAATGGCTAGTAAGTGGAAAACATGAATCAGATATTATTTCATTACCATTTAAGAAAATAACAGTAGAAGATTTAAACTTATTACCCAGCGAAGCATTGCAAGATATAGAAGACTTTATCCTTATTAAATTAAGCAGACTAAACCTAAAAGATTAATAAACTTAATCTTTGTCTTTTTTTGCCAACCTAACTAACTATAGTTAATTGAATGCTTGACATAATATTAACTATAGTTAATAATGTAACCATAGTTTAATTTCTATGGTTCTTTAACATTTTGGTGAATAATCAGACAGCGGTCTGATGCACGCTTGGGTCACAAAGCTAAAATACAAAACTTTAGTACTATCAAAAATTTGATAGCTTTGTGAAGAGCTGAGGGTTCATTTGTCGGGCAGCCCTAAAACGAAATAGCCGTGTACGAAAAGTACAGAGCCGATTAAGAGTCCGCTCCGACTTGGTGGCTACGCAACCACCCCACCGAAATACGCTTGTTGTGATGGTGGACAATGATATTGTCGCTGAGACAG
>JAAZFA010000480.1 GCA_012511995.1 Thermoproteota archaeon
CAGAAGCCCTCTCGGACGGATATACGCCATCATTTAACAATGTTGAATCAGCATTAGAATATTTTTTCAACATCTCCAAAAAAGAGACACTATACATTGACGAATTTCCCAACCTCATAGACGTAGATCTCTCAATCCCCTATGTTTTCCAACGCGTTTGGGAGAAATACAAAGACAAAACATCCAAAGTCCTTATTTTTTCTGGTTCGTATGTTAACATGATGAATCGAATATTTACACAACAGAAAGCACCGCTTTTCAACAGGGCAGGCTATAACATGGTCTTACAACCCCTCTCACTCAACGTTGTGTGGGAAATCCAAACGGACCTTGGAATAGATGTAACAGAAAAAATTAGTAATTACTGCATACTAGGCGGCATACCATACTACTACGAGCTATTGGAGAGGCGGTCAAAAAGGGATGTTGTCAATGAGCTTTTCTTTGACGTTGCTGCGCCTCTTAAAGAAGAAGGCCAAAACGTGTTAAGGCAAGAATTCGGAGCAGGCTACAAGAAATACTTCTCCATCATAGAGGCAATAGGTGCAGGCGTTGTTTCAGGCAGTGATATAGCTAATAGGCTGGGCATCGCGCAAACTACTCTTTCGAAGTATATAGTGTCGTTGCAACGGGATTTTCAACTTATTGACCGAAGTGTGCCCTTTGGGCAAAATCCTCAAAGAAGCAAAAAAGGCGTTTACTCGATCAAAGACAATACGATTGCGTTTTGGTTTACGAGTGTTTATGGCAAATTAGAACCTCCCAGGGAGGAGACCTTAAACGAGTTTGTTAGTAAACGCTTTGAAATATTCTGCCGGGCTTTCCTTGCACAATATCTAAAAGGAGTAGGCGAAACCGTAATCAGAGTGGGCCGGTGGTGGGGTCAAGTTGAAGTTAACCCTGGGAAATTTGAAGATAGAGAAATAGATGTTGTAGTTGAAACTCAAACAAGCCTCTACATAGGTGAATGTAAATGGACAAACAAAAAAACTTCCTGGTCCGAACTTAATCGGCTAGGTGAATCTTCAAAAGCTCTTAAGACAGGAAAACATGTAAGAAAAGTATTGTTTACAAAAGCTGGCTTTGATTTCTCGGAATCAGCCACTGATGCAATACTGTTTGACCCCATAAGGATAGATGCAGAAATAACCAAATTTACTCAATAACAATAATTTACCGAACCCGAGTTTAACAACAAATTACACCTAACTTACATGCATTCTAAATCTTTAAGCGATAGTGTGAACAAAAATGTGAACTACAAATGAAAACCTCAAACAAGCTAAAAATCAAACGGTATGAATTTTACTTTAATTAAAAAAATCAGTTTAAAATAAGCTTGTTTTGAGAGTAATGTTTGGTCGGGAGAGCAGGATTTGAACCTGCGACAGCTCGGTATCTGTGGCCTAGACAGGCTAGAATGAAGCCCACCATGGGTAGACCTCTACAGCTTCTCCGTCAATCAAGCAAGTTGATTGGCTCGAGAGCTCTGCCAGGCTGAGCTACCTCCCGATACAGAACGCATAAAGACTAAGAATGAACATTTATGTTTTTTGGCACAAGCTACAAAAGACTTACAACTAAACGTTTTAATCCATTACTAAGTTGAAATAATCTGATAAGAGGCGAAAATAGTAGATGACCAAAACCATAGGTATTGTCACTTCAGGCGGCGACGCTCCTGGTATGAACGCTGCAATACGAGGAGTCACACGTATTAGCCACTGTATGGGGTTCAACGTTTTAGGTTTTGAGAGAGGTTGGGATGGACTTTTAACCAACAATTTCAAACGACTAGGACCGCGTAGTGTCGGCGGAATCATCCAATCAGGAGGCACTATACTGCATACTTTGAGGTGCCCAGCTTTTGAGGAACCTGAAAATCAAGAGGTAGGCGCAGAAACACTTAGGAAAAACAACGTTGATGCCTTAGTAGTAATCGGTGGTGATGGGTCTTTTCGTGGCGCCTTAGAACTTAGCAAGAGAAGCGGAGTCCAAGTCTTAGGCATACCCGCAACAATCGACAACGACGTCTATGGTACCGATGAAACTATCGGGTTTGACACAGCAGTCAACACAGCAGTGGGCGCCATAGATAAAATCCGCGATACCGCCATTAGCCATGAACGTATATTCGTCGTTGAAGTAATGGGGCGAAAACGGGGTTTTCTAGCCTTACAGGTTGGTATCTGTGTTGGAGCAGAGGTTATATTGATTCCAGAGAAACCACTTGACACCTACCAAGTTGTTAAAATCATGGAGAAAAACGCAGCTAAGGGTAAACGGGCAGGAATAATCGTTTCCGCTGAAGGCGCTGGAGACACCACAAAACTAACAGCAGAAATGCAAAAACAAACTGACTCAGAAGTACGTCTCTCAATCGTAGGGTATGCTCAACGTGGAGGCAGCCCAACAGCACGTAGCCGACTGTTAGCTAGTTTATTTGCTGAAAAAGCAGTCGATTTAATCTGTGAAGAAATGGGCAACCGAGCGATTGTACTTCAAAACGGCATAATCAATAGTATAGAGCTTGAGAAATCAGCGCAAGGAACAAAAAAACTAGATCTCCATATACTAAAGGTTGCTGACATACTTTCCAGTTAATTAGCCAAACAAAACAAAGACAGTGACTAATTGGTCAATTACTATCTGTGAAATATCTAAAACCACGACAACTTATCTTCCTGCCTTCCAACGCCGAATTTTTTATTATCTTTTTCTAGTTCAGCGTTGCACTAAAATGAGTCGTTTAACTTTTTTTCGAAAACTATGTTAGTGACCATATAGTTGCCGCCGAATCATCCAACGGATAAGTTGAGGTTTAATTTATAATAAACTTATTCTAAATCAATAAAAAACTGAGCTTAGACGCTTTTTAGGTGACCCGTTCTTGTGTACCGAAAGCTCTAAATGCCTAAATATAAAAGTCATGTGAATCAAGGGCCGGTAGATCAGCCTGGTATGATCGCCGCGTTCGCAACGCGGAAGCCGCGGGTTCAAATCCCGCTCGGTCCACCAAACCCTGAAGCGCATTAGCGTTGTTGCTGTTTTTTGTCTTTTAGCTAACTTGGGCGTATATCTGGAGTACATTAGTGGCTGCGAAATGTAGTCAACAAAGCATTAAATATAGTCCATGGGTTGCTATTGTAGTTGTAGCTTGTGTGCTTCAAGCTGGATTTGTACTTTTTTGTTGGTTGTATATGTCAAAAGTTAACCTTGTTATTGTTGGCGACGGTGAAACCGCGGAGTTAGCGTATGAATACTTTACTTATGATTCAAACTTTAAAGTCGTAGCCTTTTCAGTCGAGAAAGCCTATCTAACAAAAGACTGCCTCTTTGGGTTACCTGTACTTCCGTTTGAAAACATAGAATGCCTCTATGACCCGGGTAAGTATGAGATGTTCATTGCGGTTTCCTTCATTGGTCTCAACCGGGTCAGATTTAGGCTTTACAATATAGCCAAAAGCAAGGGGTACAAATTAGCCTCTTATGTAAGTTCGAAGGCGTTTGTTTGGAGAAACGTCACCATAGGTGACAACTGCTTCATCCTTGAAAACAACATC
>JAAZFA010000481.1 GCA_012511995.1 Thermoproteota archaeon
AGGTGCCAACGAAATTAGAACTGCAACAATATACTATAAGCTCCAAAGTATAGTAAAACCTAACTTTTTTGAGAAAGAAGCTCTTAACTGGATTATTTTTCCCTGGGAAAGCAATGAAACCATCAAAAAAATAATTCAAAAACACATTGGGAAAAAACAAAATAACATGGAAATCGCAAAACTAATAAAATTCGGTTTTCCTCAGGATCTTATAGATAAGATATTAAATACTAACTAGGAGAGAGACTAGCTGCTAATACATTTTGCTGAATACGGGAAATACGCTGAGATAACTGGTTATCGAAATATTATTTTCCAAAAAGCGGAAGCTTACCTTAAAATTCATCGTAAACAAACTAACCAAACGGAGCTACAATTCTTCGACGCCGATCTCGTCGCAACCAGACAACACCTCTATTTCGCCATATTAAATGCCCTGCAAGCATTCCGCTCTAAAACTAACATTTCTAAAAGTATTGCCATGGAAATGATGCTTTTTGCTTCTGCACAGCGTCAAATTCAGAAAGCCATCGAGCACATTGGCATCAAACCGGCGAGCAGTAATTTGGCTGTGGTAATTGTTGGTTGTGACTTTCAACATATAACTACCCAACTTGTAGCACTAAGTGAGTTGTTCAGTAGTTCATCAGATGAATCAGTGCTTGAAATAACCCCTGCCAAACAACAAAAAATCCGTTCAACTTTCCAAATAGGCGATGAAGAGATTATACTATTAAAAGAACCTCCGCAACAGTCCATCGTTGCTTTAGTAATTGAGCGTATGGCACTTTTGTCAACGCAAGTTTAAAGCATTTTTTCTTTAATAACTGCTAAAATATCTGTTTGTTTGATCAAGGAAACTCCTGTAAGATTACCTAATACTTCAACTTGTATAATCCAGTCTGGATTATGTAAATCTACTTTTGATTTGATATCTCCAACTGCAGCACTAATAATGTCTTTGGAGTGAAGCTCGGTAAAGCGTTTCTCAATCGTAACTCGAAAACTTTGGTTTTCCCCCATTTTCTTTGCTAATTCCTCTACTGCTTTTTTAATTTCTGTTAAATCGGTTGGTACAACTTTTTGAATTGGAATGATACGAAGGGCATAGCGGAATTCATATGGGCGTTCAGTAATTATTTCGCGGAGTTTATCTATGACGCTGAGTGGGTCACAACTGGTTTTTCCTACGATTAAACCCTTGATTTTTGTTTTACTGGTTCTTGCTTCTGAGTCACCTAATTCATCCTTTAGTAAAAAAAGAAGTTCATTACACATTGCCCGTTCATTTCCGCGTGCAGTAGTTGCTATGAGGTTAAAGTCATCTATCATAACCTGATTCTCAACTGAAAATGTGAATAACTGCTTATTTTTGCTTTATGCCTCAAAAACCCTTCTCAGGTTACCTGAAGGTGTAAACAATCTTTACGTGCTTATAACCCTTTTACCTGATTGAGATACAAAGTTTAATCCCATCATAATTACATGGCAAACCTTGGTTAGAGGATAGTTTAACCTATTTGACCTGTTCCATTCTTGACGAAGAGTGTTTTGTTTGTCTCTTCTTAGCTTAAGGTTTCCTGATGACAGGTATTTCAATAATTTATTATTTTAAAGTTTTAATTTCTCTTTTTTTAATAGACTGTTGAATTATAATCATGTAAAAACGTGATTATTAATGGTAATTCAAAGATAAATTTAAAATTAATCAACTTTAATGAAAAGATTTATTTTTATTTTAATATAATCGATACTGGGTGGGTCTACAATTAACAATTAGACAGCAAAACTTGACGTTCACAGACAATGATAGTGGAGCTTTAAAAGGTGATTTTTAAAGATATAAGGCAGTTAACTTAAAGAACCAGCAACAAATATAGTAAGCACTCTAAAATAAATGGGGAAAGTGGTGTAAGCACTAAGTGTCTCAAGCATCCTTTGAAGAAATGAGTGCAGCTGATTTTTTTTACAGAAATCGAGACATAGCAGGCTTATCAAATCCATCACGTAGCATCTTTGTAGCTATACGTGAAGCTGTCGAAAACAGCCTTGATGCAGCAGAAAGTCAAAAAATACCTCCGGACGTTTATGTGCGTTTATCTTTTGAATCAGAAGCTACCAAAGACACTCAAGTCTACAAGCTAAGAGTGGAGGATAATGGCAGTGGCATTCCACCGCGATTCATTCCATCTGCATTTGGTCAAGTTCTCTACGGAAGCAAATATAAACTCAAACAAGCTCGTGGAACCTTCGGTTTAGGCGGTAAAATGGCTGTCCTCTATGGGCAAATTACAACCCATCAACCAGTCCTAGTAACCTCTAGTACTGGACAAGAAAAAATCTACAGCTTTAAATTAATGATTGATATTCAGCGAAACAAACCAATTATTTTAGACCGCAAAGTGCTAATAAATAAGGCGAACTGGCATGGCACTATAATTGAATTCACACTTGAAGGCGACTACCTACGGGCTATGCCCAAAATTATCGAGTATTTCAAGCAAACTGCTATGGTAAACCCATATGCTAACTTGACTTTTGTTGACCCTAAAGGTAGGCTATATAAATTTAAACGGGCAACCACAAAGATGCCTGATCCACCAAAGGAAACCATGCCTCACCCCTATGGCGTCGATGTGGAGCTTCTGCAGAGGTTAATGCAAATAACTGAATGTACTACCATGAGTGGTTTTCTAAGACAACATTTCCACAGAGTAGGCGACATCACCGCACAAAAGTTTCTTGAATTCGCCAAGTTACCCGCAAATAAAAGTCCCAAAAAGCTTACTCATGAAGAAATAGTACGGTTTATGCAGAACCTGAAGAATTACAAAGACTTTCTGCCTCCAGATGCAAACTGTCTCTCACCACTTGGTGAAGAACTTCTGAAAGCAGGAGTTATGAAAGAGCTTCAGCCTGAATATCTGGTGGTGCATCAAAGAAAGCCTTCTACCTATGAGGGACATCCATTCATCATTGAAATGGCAATGGCTTACGGTGGAGGTATACCGAAACGCGATAACTTCATAATCTACCGATTTGCAAATAAAATTCCCCTACTTTACGATGAAGCCAGCGACGTTGCTTATCGTGTAATCTCAAGCATGAATTGGAAACGGTATAAAGTTCATGCGGATATGCCCATAGCCATAGTAGTGCACATTTGTAGCACAAAGGTACCTTACAAGACTGTTGGTAAAGAATTCATCTCTGACCGTCCTGAAATTAGACGTGAAGAAGCAAATGCAATACGTGAAGTCGCACGTCAAATCCAGCATTTTCTTGCAAGAAAAGAGCATGTGCACAATGAAAAGAAACGAGTGAGCATTTTCAGTAAGTATCTGCCCAAGATTGCAGAGTTTTCAACTATGCTCGCAGGGGAAACCAAAAAGCCTGACGTAGAAAAATTGATAAAGAGTGTACAGAAATATGGCTCAGAAGAAAGCTAACATAATTGGCAAGAAGCAAGAGGTAATAAACGAACTCAAGTCGTTTGGTAGTTCTATTTACAAACAACTAGATCAAGGGACCTTTCCGACGGTTACCATGCCTAGTCGTTCCACAGAAAACATCAACTATGACCCAGTTACACGCCAATTCATTCTCGGCGAGAAAAGCGTTGGCAGAAGCACACGTAATATTCGCCACATTAAACCCTTTACACAACTTGCTTGGGTAGCAATGTTTAGCAACCAACTTACAAGTCAACGTAAAACCTCAACCTTAAGAGACGTTTATTACTCTGCACAAGCATTCGAAATGACCTTCCAGAACCAACAAGAATCAAACAACATCATCACAGACCTTGAAACCCTTACGGGTTATGCAAGAGAAGATTTTAGTATATTTCCTGAGGAACGTAGTGCAATCTTTGGTGACCTAGAAATCGGTTACACTGTTCCAGGTTATGAAGGTAAAACAGTTAATTTAACTAGCCATCCAGACGGTGTTCTCATTGGACCTGCTGTAACCTCCTCAGAGTTCATTAAAACAAGTGCGGATAAAGTAATAGCTATCGAGAAAGGTGCGTTGTTCACCAGATTTATCGAAGAAAGTGTTCACAGCAAACATAAATCCTTGTTAATTTCCTGCGGTGGACAAGCTCCAAGACAAACCCGAAGCTTTATACGCAGACTCCATGATGAATTAAACCTGCCAGTATACATCCTAACAGACGGTGACCCATGGGGAATGCACATTGCACAAGTCATCATCTCTGGTTCAGCAAACGCAGCCCACCTAAGAGACCTCAATACTCCTGATGCTGTTTGGAGCGGCGTATGGGCAACCGACATTGTCGATTACAAGTTACCAACTGATGCACTCGACGAAGTGGACATCAAACGGTTAACAGAGTTGCAAAAGGACCCTAGATACCAAAATGACCCTATTTGGCAACGTGAAATTAAGATATTCCAAAAAATTAAACGCAAAACAGAACTTGAAGCTTTCAGCAGATATGGCTTAACTTATATTGTTGATGAATATCTGCCTACAAAGCTTGAGCAGAAACCTAAGGAAAACAACCGTAAAACAGGTAAGAAAACAG
>JAAZFA010000092.1 GCA_012511995.1 Thermoproteota archaeon
CAAGGCGATGGGTGATCATGTCTTTTACGTTGAGTTCGCCTGTTGAAAGTATGCGAAGTGAGTCCTCGATATCATTGGGGGCAGCACCGTAACTTGTACGCATAGTAACTTCATTTCTCCAGAACCTATTGATCGGCACTGGCAACTGAACAGTAGGGTCGGGTACCGCAAAAAATAGTATTGTTCCACCGTTTTCAACACAATCCATCGATGACATCGCTGCTGAGGTTGCACCTGTGCATACGATGACTTGGTCGGCTAAATGTCCGGTTAAATCTTTTAGTTGGGTGGATAGATTGTTTTTAGCATCGAATGCATGGTGTGCTCCGAATTTTTTGGCTATCTCTAAACGGTATGGTTTGATGTCGGCGACTACGATATTTTCTATTCCTTTGAATTGGGCTAATTGTGCGTGAAGAATACCTGAGATACCGCTGCCGATTATTAGTAAAGTGTCATCAGCTTTTATGTTTGAGAGGCGTTGTCCACGTGAGGCGCATGCAAGAGGTTCGATGAATGTGCCTTCCTCATAGGACATGGTTTCTGGTAGCTTGTAGATTCCATATTGCACGTTGATTTTGGGGACTAACACGTATTGTGAAAAGCCGCCGGGATAATAGTTAGTTGTATGTAGTGTGTGACAAGCAGTGTGGTTGCCGCGTTGGCAGTGCCTGCAATTAAAGCATGGTACGTGGTGGGAAACAAACACGCGGTCACCGATGGTGACGTTTTGTACTTTGGGTCCAACTTCTGTGATTACTCCAGTTGCTTCATGACCCAATACACGTGGAGCCTTAGGTACACGGTACCACTCTATTACGTCGCTACCACAGATTCCACTGGCCATGACTTTGAGAAGGACTTCTTCTTCACCTGCTTTTGGTGTGGGAATTTCCTGAAGTCTGATGTCATGGTTGTTGTAGTAAAAAGCGGCTAACATAAACGGTCATCAGCACTAAAAGAAAAGCAGGTTATGCTTTACCTGCTATTGTTTGATTGTATAAGTCTTCGGCTTCCTGAGCTGTGTAGCCGTCATGTATGATGGCGCGGATAGCTCGGATCGAAGCGGCAGGATGTTGAGTTTGCCAGATGTTGCGTCCAAGATTGACACCGATTGCACCTTGCTGTAAACCATCATAGACAAAGTCGAAGACTTCTCGTTGAGTATCGGTCTTGGGACCGCCAGCGATTACAACTGGAACTGGACAGCCGTCTATTACTTTGTGGAAGTTTTCTTTGCAGTAGTAGGTTTTAACTACACGGGCACCGATTTCAGCTACGATTCTTGCTGCTAAGGCAAGGTAACGTGCTTCACGTTTTTCAAGCTCTTTACCTACTGCACAAACTGCCATAACAGGTATACCATAGTCTTCACAGTCGTCGACAAGCTTTGAGAGATTGGTTAGACTTTTGTTCTCGTATTTGCTACCGACAAAACACGACATAGAAACTGCTGATGCGTTTAGGCGGATGATTTCTCGGATGGATGTTACCAAAGATTCGTTAGCGAGGTCTTCGCCAACTACAGATACTGCACCTGAAACACGCATGATAACGGGCTTTTCGATTGTAGGGACGACGCAGTTGCGTAGGATTCCCCGTGTGAGCATTAATCCATCAGCGTATTGTAGTATTGGTTTGATGGTTTCGCCAGGTTTTTCAAGGCAATGTGTTGGACCTTGGAAATAACCGTGGTCGATGGGTAAAAAGAGGGCTTTGCCGTCTTTTTGAATTAGTCTACTTAAGCGGTTATGCATTCCCCACTCCATATTCTTAGTCTCCAAAGAAGCTGTTGGTTTGAGGAAATAAATAACTTTATGCCTGAGTTTTGGATCTGAAGGGTTGATTGTCTATTATCATAGGGGTGTGCATAATTTTAAATCTAGTTAGCACCCTTTTGATATTATGGAAGCTTAAGAAAAGGCGAGTAAGTACTGGTATTAATGCTGATTAGTTGAATGGTAGTTTAAAGATTTGAAAATCCTGGCGATTCCCAGATTAACCCCAGCACCCGCTCGTCAACCCATTTAACGGACAAACTATAAAAAATGAATTATGCACATCCCCTATAAAATAGCCTATAGCTTGGTGTGTAACTGATAGTATTTCGGCTAAATTTCAACCTTACAAGAGATAATAAAAAAATAAAAAAGATTAGTTATTTTTGTGATGAAAGATGCATAAGCTTACGCTTAGTATCTTCGTGGTGGTCTGCGTTTTGCGTAGCACTCGCGGCAATAAACTGGTCTTGTACCGTCTGGCTTGAAAGGAACGTCACATTCTTTTCCGCAGTCAGCGCAAGTTGCCTTGTGCATCTCTCTGTTACCGTATGACATTTTTGTTGTTTCAACTCCTACTTACGTTGGTGTGCAAAAATTGTTTTTTACACGATTCAGATAGACCAAACCGAGACTTATAAATTAAATGCTTTTTAACCAAAAAATGAGCATCGTTAGATGGAAAATTTTGCACTTGGTTATCTATACAATATGTATTCAGGCGTTCAATAGTCAAACTAATATAGGTAATGCACCCATATAGATGACCTGTTCGAATTAATGAATTTGAAATTAAGAGAAAAAGTGAAAAAAGGCGAATATAGGCTTTTTCTCGGATCCGAGTATGAGTGAAGGACTTTGAGACAGAAAAAATCAACTTTAGGTGAACATCTTGCATTATTGTCTGTAAAATATAACGTTTATCCAAATGAAGTATTCCAAGCCTTAGTCCTTGCAAAAAAGAACGAAATCGCCTATTGTGGTGATTTAAAGATAGAATATCGCGGTAAAATAAAGAGTGAAATAATTTTTTTAATAACAAAGAACCATGAGGTTGTAGCTCAATTTCGTGTTGAAGAAGGATTTCTTCTTAGAAAAGATAATCCATTTGAAAGTTGGATGAGTACAGAAAAAATTAAGAAAAAAATCGCTAAACAAAACACTGAATCTATCTATGTCCAAATCAAGGATCTTCGTGCTGGCATGAAACGTATTAATCTTAAGGCCAAGGTCCAAGAAATTCCTAAGCCAGCCCAGGTTCATACTCAATTCGGTAATACCGTTATGGTTGTTAATGCTTTAGTAGGCGATGAAACCGGAAAAATCAAGTTGTGCCTTTGGGAAGCTCAAATCAATCAAATTAACGTTGACGATAATATTGAACTAAAAAACGGGCAAGTTAGCGTTTTTAGAGGTGAAAAGCAGCTTCGTCTAGGAAAAAATGGTTCACTTAATGTATTCAAACGTTCTGAAGCTAAACCTCAAATTGCTTCTGCCTCTAGATAAATCAAGATTTGAAATTACTGTTATCTATACATTCATGACTCGTCACCAACTGGTGAACTGCTTTTTTCCATAAATCCATAACCAGCATACACCTTTTTGGTTTGCTTTCATCTGTTTGAAAAAACAAAACAAACCAAAACCAATTGATACAAAAAACACCCCAATCAACACAAAAAACCACAACTCAAACAACTTGTATGTAACTTATGGACTTATGGTTTTTTTGGATCTGCCCAAGTTGTTTGTATGATTGGTTTAATCATGCGTATTCTAAGTTGTAATAACAAGTTTATTTCTCCATTAATCGTTAGGTATTCAGTGAATTTCTTGCATCATTACAAAAAATGTTTAGTTCCCGTGGCGATTGGAGTTACAGTGTTTGCTAGTGGTTTAAAGATGTTTAAGCACACAAAGAAAGAAGAGCGGCATCGTTGCTGGTGGTAAACGCTATTTTAAACGGTTAATACTATTTAATATCCCTTTTTTTCTACGAAAGCATCCAGTTAGACATTGTGCCAGAAGCAACAAAACCAGACTTTATAAGCAATGTCAATGCCTCTTCAAACGGAACAACAAGATCCTTAGGCTTAATTACCCTCAACCGCTTAGGTTTCAAACCTTCTTCAAAATACCTCTCACCCATCACAAGCAAATGATGAACAACAACAAGCAGCTTTCTAGCCAAAGCAACAACCACAACATTATGACCCCTACTAGACCTTACACGAAGGTAGAACATCCTAAACCTAGAAACCTTAACTCTAACCGCAGCCAAAACACACTGAACCAAAACACTCCTAAACCACCTAGAACCATGCTTAGTTATACCACCCACCCACTGCCTCTTGCCACACTGCCAAACTGACGAAACCAACCCAGCACAAGCTCCAACCTGTTTTTCACCCAAAAAACGTGTAGCATCACCTAACTCAGCAATCAAAGCCGAAGCAGAAACCGCACTCACACCAGGAACACAGCATAACCGTTCAACCACATCAATGTCCACCAGCTTTGTAACCTCAGAATCTAGAGCGCTAATCTTCAAGTCTAAACTATCCGCCATATCCAAGCAAACCTTCAACTAAAAAAAGGTCAGATTGATTTAACGCTCCCATCACACAGGCTTTTATTTCCTCACGCTTCTTTTGAATGCTCTTAGGACATCTAGTTAATGCATCATCTAAGCTCTTCCCATTCATCAACGCTCCAAGAATCAATCTGCCGCTCTTGCCAAAAATATCGGTGAGCCTAGAATCGAGCCTTATGTTGCATAGTCGAAGTATCTTGTGGACCCTGTTCTTGTAGCCTGTTTGATCCTGTTTCAGTCGAGCTCTGAGTTAGTAAGAGACCTCAAGTCTCGCATAGATGCTTTTGGAATGTACGAGGGCTTGACGAGTTCGGCTCTTAGAAGATATGCCAGCCACTCACTATCTAGTTGGTCAGTTTTACGTCCAGGTATAGCTTTGACTTGTCTTGCATTGGCCAACGTAACTTTGAAGCCGCCCTCTTCTAACGAAGCGTATATGGGAACCCAATAAACTGAGGTTGACTCCATTACCACTCTTATGCAAGTTCTATCTTTGAGCCACGTTTTTAGTTTGGAAAGCTCTTCTATGCTTACTCCGAATGATTTTGTCTCTTTTGCAGTATCATTGAGGACGGTTGCTACAACTTCATCTTTTGCAATGTCTAAACCACAAACAACATTCATTGCTATTCACCTCTGTTTAAAAGTCAGCTCAAAGGGCGTTTTCTCCTCAGAGGAAAGAATTTTTCTACTCGGGTTCAGAACCCATTCATCCGCTCACAAGAATATGCAGGCTCAGTTTTCTAGATACGGGGTTAACCACCAAAAAAGTAACCGGCCTTTTTCCTTCAAACCGACCAAGATTATTAGAGGTAGAATTGTACTCAAAAAGCTTTCATGGTTCTTCCACCGCCGACTCCCCGGCGGTGAGCGTTTTCTATGAAAAAAC
>JAAZFA010000482.1 GCA_012511995.1 Thermoproteota archaeon
ATGCCGATGGAATTAGGCATGCTCTTTTAGAAGAATCCAATTTGGATTATGAAGATGCAAAGTTTATGCTAGTATCATGCTCAGCATTTATAAACTACTTAATCGTAAAATCGGATAAGGCTGGGATTGAATTAAGCTAATTTAAAAACGGGCAGAGGAACAGGTGGGGGGCGTTTCATCTGTTCCCTTTTTAGCGGGTAATCTGGTAAGACAGAGGCGTCTGTCGGCCCGGGGGATCAGTGATGTTATTGCTGACCACTTATCCCCCATATTTCGGCACCGAATAAAGAATACTAATATAATTAAAAGGATATCGGGGAATAAGAGAGAATATTTAACATTATTGTTAAAAAGCCCATTTATAGCAATCATTTGAACTTTATCGATATATCAGGAAAACTGCCGGGTGGCAGTTTTTTGTGTTTGGGGGGGAGGTAGTAGATTATTATGTCAGAGACTGTAATCAAGATTCAAAACTGCAACAACATCGCTAGTGGAGAGATAAGTATTGAGAAAAATAAATTAAATATTTTTTTTGGTTGCAATGGTAGTGGCAAGTCAACAATTGCACGGGCTAGTTATCTTAAGTCACAAGGAGAACCTCTTACTGAACTCACGCCTTACGGAATACATGATGATGATGCACTTCCTTCAATTGACGAGATTCCCTACGACAAAATATATATTTTCAACGAAAAGTACGTTGAACAATATATCTACCAAAGGGATACTTTGTTGAAAGATACATTTGAAGTGTTGATTCGTACTGATGAGTATGATGACGCCAAGGAAAAAATTGACGAGGCGTTATCGGAAATTAAGACGACAATTATGAAAAACAAAGAGATAGTTAAGTTGCAGGAACAGTTAGATGTTTTGATCGGGAATATTCAATTGACGAATTCGGGTGATGGGTTGATTAAACGAAGGGGCGGAATAAAGAGTGTTCTTGATGGAAAGGGTGCATATTTTAATCCTCCCCAAGAACTAGATGAACTTAGTCCTTTCTTTGCGGAAGATACGGTTGTTAATTGGGCAGAATGGCGATTGAAGGGCTTCAATGAATTTGGTGCAAAAGGAAGATGTCCATATTGCTCCGCAAGTGACACCGAAGATACAAAAAAAATCAACGAAGTATTTAACGATAGTTTTGATAAAGCAAGTGTAGAGTATGCCTCTAATATATCGAAAGCTATAGCTGTTCTAACTGAGTATATTGATGGGGATAAGGCAAAGGAACTGCTTTCATTATTCGGTGCAAAGGAACGTGTTTTTGTTCTTGAAACCCAACTTACGAAATTGGGTGCCGAAGCCAAGTATCTCCATGATCGCTTAACTGCGATTATGTCTTTTAATGGATCATCTGTAGATAGGGATAATATAGCGGAATTGGAATCAAGATTAAATGAAATGAAAGTGGATTTTCAGGCTTGTGACACTTATTTTGTAACAGATTTCTTTAAGTCAAAAATGTTAAATATTAATTCTGAAATTGACAGTCTGCTGGAGAAGGTTGACATTCTTAAAGGTGAAATTGGTAGATATCATAAAAATCTTCGAGAAAAAATCAGAACCAGAACAAAAGATATCAACGATTTTCTAAACATAGCGGGATTCAAATATATATTTGAGGTTGAATTAAGAGGAGAAGATGATGCAAGAGCAGTGTTGAAGTTTATTTTGCCGGACGGAAATCCTGGTGATATGGAATCGACAGATAAACATCTTAGTTGGGGAGAAAGAAATGCTTTTGCACTGATTTTGTTTATGTTTGATGCAATTAGTAATGATGCTGACCTTATAATTCTTGATGATCCAATTTCTTCGTTTGATAACAATAAAAAGTATGCAATCATAAACAGATTATTCAGAACTGGTGATAAGGCAAACAGTTTATATCAACGCACGGTAATGATGCTTACGCATGACTTTGAACCAATGATTGACTATATTCAGACAAATTCAGGCAGACAAGACCCATCGAGTGTGTGTGCGGTATATTTTGAAAATACGAAAGGAGAATTAAAATGCACCCCTATCAAAAAGGATGTTGATATGCTGTCCTCTGTTGTTTTGTTAAAGGAATTGGCAATGGATTCGAATATTGACATTGCTGCAAGAATAGCTTGTCTGAGAAAATTCATAGAGCATCAATATAAAAACCCCAGGGATGACTCAGAGGCTTATAATATACTTTCAAGTCTTATTCATGGGCGTGATTTGCCGACCTGCGATAATGAGGGCAAAAACGAATTATCTGATTCGGATAAGGAGAAAGGATATAATTTTATCAAGACCTATATTCCTGAATTCAATTATGATACTGTCTTAGATCAATTTAAGCCGGAGAGTCTGATAAAAAGATATTCGAGTGAACCGGTGTCTTACTTTAAAATGCTTATTCTCAGATCTTATATAGAACGGAATCATGAGGCAAGGGAGCGACTTCGTAGGACTAACGATGCTTTACGAAAATATATCGATGAAACAAATCACATTGAGAATGATTATTTATATTCACTTGATCTAAGGCGCTTCAATGTTGTTCCCGAACATTTTATGAAAGAAGCGGAACTTTTTGTTGCGGAAGAATGTTCTTAATCCTGATTACATAGAGCTTATGAAAGAAACTTAACGGTTATAATATTGATTTTATATAAAAATGTCGGTTATGTACTAGTAGACGATTTAAAAATTGTTGCTTTGCTAAAATGCTAAGATAATCAACTTGTCCATGGTCCTGTATGTACAGGCAAAACCATATGGCCCCCGCCATCGCGTTGGCGATTATACAATAAACACAAATAGGGGGTCGTATTTTAAACTTGCTAAAACAGGATTTGCTCGATTCCAAAGAGCTTTTCATTGGTATCTTGATTTTGTTGAGGAATATGATTTGAAACATAAAATAGTATTGTTGAAAGAAGGCAAAAAAATATTTCAAATGAATATCAAGCCTTCTAAAAATAGTAAGCTAGGGGATTTTGATATTATTCTTGATGCTGGAAAAGGGCTGTACTTTGATCATGTAATTTTGGGATACTATTTCAAGCATTATAAGCTACCTGAATCTAAAATCAATTCTCTCAGCTGGCATGGTTATTATGCGATCATAGATGATCAACAGTTATATTCACCGGTGGTTCACATCAAAAGTCATGGAACAAAGATTGATAGAGTAGGTCATTTAGGCAGCATCAATGAATTTGAGCCTTTTGCATTTCCGGTATGTAGCTTATATATCCCTAATGATTTAAATATTAATGATATTGGTAATACAAAAAAAGACCCCACTCAATGTATATATTTAGACGTTCCCCATTTAAGCAGGAGTGCCAGGTATGATTTTTTTGTTCTACCCAAAGGGCTGACTATTGAAAGATTTAGTGATAGTCCATTGATGTTAATGTATCGATTTGCGGATTTAGAAATATTCAATAATCCAAATGAGGGTCATAATGTTGTCTTGGACGCCGAAATGAAAGAATACAAAAACGTAGGTGGGAACGATATAATTATACGAATTGTTGAGGAACCATCAAATATCGAAAAGGCATGGGAAAGTAAAAAACAGATATTTAAAGAGGAAAGTGAAAAATATTCTATAATCATCAATGATCCCAACGATATTTATAATAAATTATCCTATAAGCCAATAATCATGTTTGATGAAGAAGGGGAGATGATGAAACCAAGATTGCTAAAAGATATTCATGAAGAGAAAATAGAATTCAAACCATTAAAAGAAATAAAGATCTGGGATTAGACGCTTTAGAGTACTTAAATAAAAGACAACGAGGGGTATTTTAATTGTGGGAGAATTGCTTTCGATCATTAATTTTATAGGGGATGGGAATTCCAATGTTTTCATGTCTATTGCTATTGTCTTGATAATTGCTGCAATTTTTGTACCTTTTTATGAATACAAAGAACAAGCCTTTTACTATGTTTCACATAGAAGAAATCGTATATATTTTGCCTTGTTTCTCATTTTTACGGCATCAATATTGATAATGGCAGAATGTCCAAAGCTACCCGTCAATGCTCTTTGGGTACTATCTATCTTGAACGTTGTTTTCCTTGTTCTTTGCATCATTCGCATAAACAAGCCTTTGGGTCTAGCAGGCATTAAACTCAAGCAGTATAAAAAAAGAATATACGCTGGATTTGCACTGGAAAGTAAGGAGTTTTTTGAATCGAGGCCCTGGTATCTGATGGATGCTATTGATAAGATTCGCTTTGCACAGCTACGGGCACAATACTATTCGGCAATTGGGAAAAACATAGAAGGATTCTATAGCCTCCCAAATATACGAGACGGACTTCTTTATAAAAAAGAACAGGAAAGTGTTCTGGAAAGAAAAGCACTTTTTCTATATATAATGGGTGATTTTGTTGCACTTAAAGGGGTGCTGGATTTACTCGAAGGAGATGAGTATAAATACCAAAATCCAGGCATCTGGGCGATGAAAGCTTTGATTGAAGAGCAACGTGGAGATCTTGATGCGGCATTTTCATTGATGGAAACAGCGAAATCAAAACTGGAAAGAATGGATGCCCCTCATCAACTGAAAGCACGAGTGCTAAATGATTTTGGAAGAGTACAATTTATGCGCGGAAATATGACAGAGGCCTACCATTATTACAAGCAGGCTTTCAAAGAAGTTATTAGTGATGTTGATATTTATGCACGCATTTTACATACGATTGCATCAAACTTGATTGCTCTTGCTGCTATCATTGAGCCCCGAACAGTCCATTACTATATGAATGAATATGAAAAACATTTGGACATGGATTCTCTGGATAATCAGATTCAATATAGCAACTGTGAGATCGCTTATTACAGACAGATGGGGGATACGAAAAAGGAATTCGATTTAATAAAAGAAAGGTACTATAAAATTTCCTCTAAACTTGATTCAGCAAGAAAAGCTGAATTTCAAGCTGTAACGTTTAGAAAGCTCATGGATCGCAGATTCCAATATCAATGGTTCGTTCCGGAAATTGAAAGCAGTATCGACTCTTATTTCATCTTGCCGTTAAAAGAAAAACTGGCTGTGTTTAAAGAATTCACAGAAATTTTACAACAGGAAGAGTTCATGTATGTTCGGGCCCAAGAGCCATTCAAGGGTTTGGCGGGGAAAATATTTAAATACTACAGGACACAGGGGCTTGTTGATATAAATTCCATCATTGATACGCTTGACAGGCATGAAATTCATTTACGCCACTATTTTACGGTTGACAAGTTAAGCATTATGAGACTGCTTGATGGAGAGAAACATATAGATAATAGTGAATCTGTATACTTAGATCTTTATAAAACATTGTATGATGCAGGACTCCATATCACAGCAGCTAATGTCCTTTTAGATTATATTATTGAATGTGCTAATCCGAACAATTTGTTATTGTTAACCCCGTCTGGGCCTCCAATAACTTATCAGAGTTTTTTGGACAGCATTCCGCTACCTCCCCCCCCGGTTGTTGCCGAGGATGGCATTCATTTGAGCTATTTCTGGGTGGATTTGGCACCACATATATATGTGGTGCCAGTGTACCAAGATAAAGTCGAAAAACACATAAAAACTATTATTGCTGAATATAAAAAATGGCAAAGCCATCCAGTAAAATATGAGTTTAGTTTATACATAGCACATTTTTTAGTTTGTCTCGGTAGGGCAGAGGAGGCGGAAACTTTTTACCGCTTCTTTGTAAAAAGCGAGGTTTCAGTTAACCAATATCCGGCATGGGTGCGGGACAAGTATGCAGAATTATCGATGCTATTCGATGGAAAAATAGTGTGAGCGAGTTAATAGTGTTTTTGGCAATAGCGCATGCAAGGTTTGGCAGTCGGAAGTACAATTGTTTGTACCCAACCAAAATCATTTATCATCTTGGATAGGGAGCATTCATGTAATCCATAAAAGCGGTCTTTGAAAAAAAGACGCGCGCTAATACAATTGAATTGTGCTAATCCGACCAAATAGGCACAAAACAATTGAAAGAGTGGCGTCCCTATACGAAAAATACACAAAACGAAAAGATTTCGCAAATCAAATTTTCAACCCTGATGGTAGGTATTGATGTAGCCAAGGAAACCCATTATGCAAGAGCCTTTGATTTCAGGGGAATAGAGCTATCAAAGCTGCTTAAATTCAGCAATACTTTAGAAGGTTTTCAAAGACTGGAAGAGTGGATGCAAAACATATGTCAGTAGCACAGCAAGACAGATATTATCGTCGGCTTTGAACCCACTGGACATTACTGGTTTGCACTTGGAGATTACCAAAAAAACCAGGGACATAAACGGGCCATGGTCAATCCGTTTCATGTTAAACGAACCAAAGAATTGGATGATAACTATAATGCTCCCTGTGTATTCCGGAACAAAATGAGCCACTGTTCCGATAAATGAGAACCACCATTCCGGAGCCGAGAACCACCTTTGGGCGGACGCCGCACTGCAAGCCATAAGGATAACCCTACAGGGCACAGGCCAGCCTTTTATCTCATTTTGGCTCCGCTGCGCTGCGGACAATGGTTCATTTTCCCTGCTGCCATAGCATTTTCTCTGCGAAGTGCGGGTCGACAGGGGCGTCGACCCCTACAATGTGGAACCTGGCGGGTCGACAGGGGCGTCGACCCCTACAATGTGGAACCTGGCGGGTCGACAGGGGCGTCGACCCCTACAATGTGGAACCTGGCGGGGCGGCAGGGGCGTCAACCCCTGCACCGGCACAGGGTTTCCTCTGGCCCGGGGCCTTTTTCCGCAAGGTGAATGTGATTGGTTTTGATGTTAATGAAGACATGATTGATCTATAGTTAATTGCCATATTTCGGTACCAAATAAAAAACTCTAATGTAATTAAATGAATATTTCACGCTTAGCGTACCATCAATACGCAACATGATACCGGTAATTTACAATAATGATACCGCTGCACTAATTTCAGCAATTCGCATATAGATACCGATAACAGGCCGTCGCCGCTACTCTTTTCCTCATCAATTCTCTA
>JAAZFA010000483.1 GCA_012511995.1 Thermoproteota archaeon
CCCTCACAGTAGCGTACCCGAAAAGATGCTTTCATTCTTTCAATTCCCGTTACTTGGGATTAACCTTTGCATCCGAATCTATTTTAACGCTATTTGATTATTGAAGCTAGATTTATACATCATACAGTTATGTAGCTTCGATTATTATTAAAATGTCAATTAGCTTATAAAGATAATCGGATAGATTAAATTAGGGGTTGATAAAAATGTATTTTCTTTCTGATATCGAACAAAAACAGCTAATTTATCACCTTTTACCAACTGCACGTCAAGTAGGTGTAAGTAAAGAACTTCGGGGCTGGAACTGGCACCAACCACCGTTAAAGCCGTATTTTAACAACGTTAAATTACCTATGTATCAAGTTTGTTCAAAGTATTGTCCTACAAACCGCGATATATATCTGCGAAATATTGAGAGAAAGTTTTGCCCACCAAACGCTCGAATGGCTATAGGCAAACTATTTCATGGCATAGTCAGTGATTGTTTACAAAGTTATCGGCAACAACAAAACTTGACTTTCGACTCTTGGTGGCACAAGGTACGATGGAATGAAATCATGGAAAAACCAAATAACGTAATTGACAAGTGCAAACAAGTCTGGGATTTCATGCATAAAATCTGTGATGCCCAGCTAGCCGAACTCTCATGCAGCCAGCCATATGCATCAGCAATGGATTTACTGGGAACAGCTGTTCCTTTTTTGGTTGAGCATAAACTTTCCGGCGAATTACTTGGGTTAAGCGACATTCTTAGTGTTGACTGTTTTGATTACCTTCGAACAATAATGTTTGATCTGAAGGTAACCAGTATAAAAGAAGAATGGCACAGACTCTACTCACTCGGTTATGCGCTTGTGTTTGAAAGCATTCATGAAGTCCCGGTAGATATCTGTTGTACAGTATACCTAAGCGTTGATAATGGGAAAATTAGTATTCAAAAAGATCTATTTTTTGCTAATGATGAATTGCGGCAGTGGTGGCTTGAAGAGCGAGATAAAAAACTCGAAATCGTCGCTGAGCGAAAAGACCCCGGAAAACCTGAACGGTCACAATGCAAAGGATACTGTCAATACTTCAACGTCTGCTATGGCTAGGTGTAGGTTATGAATGTATTTTTAGATGATTTCGGAATTTTTTTGGGACGGAAAAGAAACCGCTTTAGCATAAAAAAGAACGGAGAAATAAAAGAAATAGTTGCGGATGACGTTGACTCAATAATCTGCTGTTCCTCTGGCGTAGCTATGTCAACAAGCGCCTTAGAGCTAGCTACAGAAAAAAACATTCAAGTTATTTTTGCAAAATACCGCGGCTGGCCCTATGCTGTTTTGATGCCTGCTTCCTTAACAGGTTCTGTTAGGGCAAGAAGAGAACAATTTCTTGCATACAATGATACACGCAGTGTTATTCTTGCCAAGAAATTCATCGCAGGAAAACTCGTTAACCAAGCAAGCTTTCTTAAACTAATGGCTAAGAATCGAAGACAAACTAACATCAAGCTCTCTGAAAAACTATATGCATCAGGCAAGCTGATTGACAATGCAAACGACCGCATTAGCAAAGAACAAGGCAATAACATAGATGAGAAGCGACAGCATATTATGAATTTGGAGGCTGAAGCAGCACGGTACTACTGGGCTTGTGTGCGAGAGATCTTGCCTGCTGAATTAGAATTTACGGGGCGCATCACCCGAGGCGCTACTGATCCGTTTAATGCTATGCTGAATTTTGGTTATCAGGTTGTTTTGTTTCCTGAAGTCTGGAAAGCCGTCAGTTATGCAGGACTTGATTTCTATGCAGGATATTTACATGCTGACCGTTCTGGAAAACCGTCACTGGTTTTGGACTTGATGGAAGAGTTTCGACAACAACTGGTAGACCGAACATTAATCGGGTTAATAACTAAGAATGTCATAAAGCCAAACGAAATCATCGCCACTGACTCCGTCGAGGAGGGGCGAGTTTTAAGCAAAGACGTCATCAAGGTACTGTTGACTAACTTGCAGGAGCGTTTAGATAGTGAAGTTATGTTTAACGGTCAGAAGGGGTCGTTGAAAAGTTTTATACATTTGCAGCCTCGATGTATGGTTCGTTTCTTGCTAAAAGAAGCAGATTATACGCCGTTCTGTTTGGGGTGGTGAGCACCATGCGGTACGTGGTGATTTATGATGTTTCCGACGACAATTTACGGACGCTTGTTGCTGAGACTCTAAAGGACTATGGGTTGCAGCGGATCCAATATAGCGGTTTCATGGGCGACCTCCGACGCGACCAACTAAATAGCCTTATGGTGGACCTCAAAAACCTGGTCAAGGACCTGGTGGAAAATGTGCAGCTTTTCCCCATGTGTGATAGTTGTTTGAAGGGCAATAAGATAGTGGGTAAACCCAAAAAGTACACGTTTAAGGAAGGTAAAGACAAAATCGCATATTTCTAACATAATATTTTTGTATGCAGACGATATCTATTGTATACGGTGATAGATGTTGACGCTTAAACCGTTAGCCGTGCGCGTTCCCATTGAACTAGATCAAGAAATTTCTGAAATCATCAAAAAAGAAAAACTAGACAAAGCAACCGTTGTCCGAAATCTGCTTGAAACAGGCATCACAGAGTGGAGAAAACAAACCGCCATAGAACTCTTAGGTAAAGGGAAAGCGACGTTTACTGAGGCAGCAGATATTGCAAAGCTTTCGCTTTGGGAATTCGCCGACTTCGTAAAGCAACAAAACGTTGAATGGGTTAGGTTTGAACCTGAAGACCTCGAGAAAGAGTTTAAGCAGGCATCGACGGCGAAACGTAATTGAAACCGTTAGTTTTCAATTCTACCCCTTTGATATACCTGTCTAAAGCGGGAGTAAGCGGGATAATTAAGTCTCTGCAGGAAGAAAAATTGACGTCTCCACTGGTTAAAGCTGAAGTTGTGGATAAAGGCAAACAAAAAGGCGTCCCAGACGCAATCGCATTGGAGAAATTTTTTGAAACTGGAGTTTTTAGACTATGCAACCCTAAAGACAGGCTATTTCTTTCGCGGTTGACCAAGACACGTGGTCTCCATGCTGCGGACGCTGAAGTTTTAGCCCTCGCCAAGGAGCATGAGGG
>JAAZFA010000093.1 GCA_012511995.1 Thermoproteota archaeon
AACTTCTGGATGAGTATAGATTTTACCTGCAAATTGAAAGTCTTGTTCAGTAGGTTTAGGATAAATCACCTGCAGTTTCACCATCTTTGCCACTGATATCCTGACGATATCTATCGGGCGTTGTGTACCGACAAGAAACTGAGCGACTTTTTCTGGGCTGCCAACAGTAGCAGATAAACCGATAGTTTGAAAGTCTTTACCGCTTAGATGTCGAGTACGCTCAAGAGCTAGTGACAGTTGACTGCCTCTTTTACTGTCAGCTAATTCATGGACTTCGTCGATTACTACCCATTTTAAACTCTTTAGGTGTTGTCTTAGTAACCATCCCGATAAAATTGCCTGCAGAGTTTCAGGTGTAGTAATAAGAATATCAGGTGGACATTGACTTTGCTTTGTCCTTTCTTTTTGTTCAGTATCACCATGGCGCACGGCTAGTTTGATGTCCAGATTGTTACACCACCACTGTAATCGTTCAAGCATATCTCGGTTAAGTGCTCTTAATGGTGTAATGTAGAGGACTTTAATACCTGGTGTTTTAGGCTGTTGCAAGAGCATACTAATGATTGGCAAGATAGCTGCTTCGGTTTTACCTGTTGCAGTGGGTGAAATCAAAAGGACATCTTTACCATCGAGGATCTTTGGGATTACTTTTTCTTGAGGCTCAGTTGGTTTATGGAATCCTCTCTGTTCTATAAGCCTTCGTACTGGCTTTACAAGCATATCAAAAGGGGTTCCAGAAGTTGCTTGCAATGCAAAGTAACCTTCAAATGTTTAGTTTAGTTAATTTTGTCATGCTATAAAAAATGTTGCGGCAATAAATTATGTCATTGTCTTGATTTTTCAGTTTTATTCTTTTTGGCTATTTCTCAAAGGGAGTCTTGTAGATTTAGGCTTGTTAGAGTTCTATTTTAATATTTTTGATAATTCGATCAAGTTTAAGTTAAAGTTTTCTACATGTTCGTACTTTAGATTCTATACAATTGACATAAAGCTGTCTAATGGATATGTTATAAAACCTAATATCGATTTGAATACTATGGAAACTTTTTTATCCAATCAGCCGAAAAGCATCAAAGCGATAATACGGAGAAATTCAAATGGGAAAATGTCCAAAATGCGGAACTGAAGTCGCCAAACCAAAGAAAACATGGAAAATGGCAGGTCGCCCAGACAAATCTGGAAAACGTATGCAGCTAGAAATTGGTCTCTATGAATGCCCTAAGTGCGGTAACGTATTCCGCGAAGTATTAAGCAAGACTAAAATTTAATTAGAAACAACTGGTCATAGAGCACTCTCTATTTTTCTTTAATTAGGTAAGTCAAAACGCTAACCTAATTTGAAGCTATTTGATGAAGTGACAGATTTTATGTTAATTTTTTTAACAACAAACATGGGTTTGATACTCCAGTACGAGTACTTAGTGTTAACAGTGGTAATTGGACGGTTATGTTACCTGTATTGTTAGATTGTTATTCTTTATTGGCTTCAAGAAAAGCGACACTAACTGAACACTGGTGCCCCTCCAACAGAGTCATAGATGTGTTTATAAATAGAGCTTTCACTAATGGACTATTCAAGGGCGGGTATAGTAGAGGAGAAATTGTTTGCCTAAAGTTAAAGCTCAAGTAAGCATCGAAAATGTGGTCGCTTCCGCAACGCTCAACCAGAAAGTTGATTTGAATGCAGTTGTGAAAGGTTATCCGGGCGTCGAGTACCGCCCTGAACAGTTTCCTGGTCTAGTTTTTAGACTCAAGCGCCCCAAGACTGCAACGCTTATTTTTAATTCGGGCAAAATGGTTTGTACTGGTGCAAAATCTGAAAAAGAAGCTAAACGTGCTGTAATGAAAGTAATAAAGGAACTCAAGAAGGGTGGCATTATTATTATCGGAAAGCCCGAGGTTAAGATTCAAAATATCGTGGCTTCAGGTGGGTTAGGTGGCATGATTGATCTTGAAAAGGCCGCTTATACTTTGGGACATGCAATGTATGAACCTGAACAGTTCCCTGG
>JAAZFA010000484.1 GCA_012511995.1 Thermoproteota archaeon
AAAAACTACGGGCTAAAGCCAAACAACTCTACGAAGAATTCGAAGAAAAATATGCAGTTTATCATGACATGCGCGATAATGGTTTGATCGTTACACCTGGAATAAAATTTGGATGTGATTTTGCCGTTTATAAATATGGACCTGGAGTTGAACATGCCCCGTACATGATCACAGTCAAGAAAACAGGTTCAGACATTTCTGCAACAGAAATCGTTAAAAACGGCAGACTAGCGACCACTGTACGTAAACGTTTCATAATTGCAGTTCCAGATTTAAGAACAAAAAAAATAAAATATTTGATGTTTAAATGGTTTAAAGCCTGAATTACTAATACTTAAATACGTTTTCGACATGTAAAACAAGTATGCGACGAGTTAACGAGTTTCTAGACACACAGCACCGTATAGGCACAAAGGGTAAGCTTCACTATGTTTGGGGTATAAAGGCGTTTGACAAGTTAGCTGCAGCTGAATTTGAGGATGTATATTTAGACGAAAAAAAGATTCATGCTGTTTTAAGTAAATTAGCAAATGGAGTTGATGAAGAGGGAAAACCTAAGGAAGCACCTAAAACAGCTAGCACTTGGAATCTCTATTTGGGCGTGTATAAGCGTTATGCGAAGTGGTTGAGCGATCCTGATGATTTAGTGTGCCCGAAGGTTTGGCGGAAGATAAAGTTTAAGTCTATTGACCATGAAGAGCTTTTGAAGGATTCTTGGTTTACTGAAACGGAATTTAGACAAATTCTTGATGTTGTAGATTATGCTAGAGATAAGGCGTTGTATGGTTGTATTATTGAGGGAGCCTTGCGAGTAGGCGAGGCTTTAGGGTTGCGTATTCGGGATTGCAAACCAGTTCAGTTTGGTAATACACCAGGCTATGACGTTACGGTCAGCGGCAAAACTGGTACATCAAGCTTTCCTTTGGTGTTGTTTGCGCCGTTGCTTACCCAGTGGCTAAATCTTCATCCACAAAAAAACGATTCTGAGGCGTATCTTTGGATAGCTAAGCGGAATAACCCTCATTTTGGTTATCGTTTTCGTCCTCTTAAACAGGGTGCGATCAACTGGCAATTTAAGCGGTACTGCAAAGAGGCAGGGATTGCTCGGTCTGTGCATATTCATATGTTGAGACACAGTAAAATCACGTGGACTGCTGGCAATACTGAGGTTGGCGTTAGTGATGAAATGGCTAAGAAGATGTTTCGATGGAAGAAGAGCAGCCGTATGTATAGCCGCTATGTACACATGCAGGGGTTGGATTCTAAGGGGGCTTATTTGGCTTTGGCTGGGGTTAAGCAGGAGACTAAGTGTAAACCAAAAATTTTGGCGCCTTTGAAGTGTCTGGGTTGTGGGGAGATTAATAGTGCTGGTTCGTTGTATTGTTCGCGGTGTGGTTTGGTGCTCAATGAGGAGCAGGCGCAGCGGCTTATTGCAGAGCGGCGGAAGTTGGATCGTTTGATGGAGAAGGTGTTGGCGATGGAGAAAGAAAAGAAGAAATAAGCGATTTTGTTTTTGTTACCCTTTCTTTTTTTGTATGGTTAGTTTGAAGGCAAAAAATAGGTTAACCTGTGATCAAGTTGACTGTATGGACGGTCCTGTCAGTTACTGTTTTTGTAAAAATATGTTTTGTTTTATTTCTATACGTCTGGAAGTTTCCAGCCTTCTTTCCGTTTTTTAGTAACTATTTTTTGTATGTCTGGTTGCATTAATGCAAACCGTATATGTTCACAGTTGCTTGCGTCACATACTGGACAATAAATTCCGTTTGGCGTTATTTGTATGTCCGCAACGCGACCCAGTTTTGTATCTCTCACTTTAACGCCGTTATCGCCGTGGTTTACCATGTGCAGGTTTTCTTCTGAACGAATTTTTTCTAGATATTCACGGATTGCTTGTTTAGCTATTTCTGCACGGGAAGTAAAGCCATGTGTTCCTATCAGTTTATCCATTTCTTGCGCTATGCTTTCGGGTAGTCTGAAGCCTTTGTTATCATCTCGTTGCTTTGTATTTGTCAATATTAACGCCCTTAATTATACATCATTAGTGATGCCAAACATTTAAATTTTTATGTCTAAAAATAAGTGTTATAGGGCATCATTTTTGTTGACAACATGATGACAAACATTATATGCATAAACAGTTATTTATGTCATCAAAAGTGATGACGTAATGAGGAAGGAGAGGGTAGATAACCGAGGAATACGCTTACCTGCAGAACTCGCATTAGAGATGGATAAGCTAATCGGGACACGCGGCTTTCGTAGTCGTGCGGAAGTTGCAAAAACAGCAATCCGTGAATTTTTAGAAAAGTATCCAGCCCGATCAGAGGAGGCTTAGTGCTTTGTCTTCTAGTATGTCTCAACCGACAGAAACTAAAGTTTTTTCGGCGTCTGTACCTAATCCCACAGTTCTAACTTTGGCTGATATGCGTCGAAGTTATCAAGCTACTTACACTTTGGCTAAGCAACTTGGGTTGGTCGAGTGGTATCTTGAGGAGTTTGGTACTGAGGAGCAGTGGCTTTCACAGTTTAGGCGTATGCCTTACGATGAGGATGCTTAGCAGAATAGGTCTTTTTTAGTGAAATAAAAGAGAGAAAATTAGAAGGGTGTATGTGTGTATGGAAGAGAGAAAAGGTAAGGTTGAAGGGGTATCTACTAAGAGTACTTTTAAGCAGGCGCTTGAAGCACTCGGTAGTGCTATTGTGAAAATTTGTAATGAACTTGATGAGTTGCATATTGACGTCAAGAACTGTAACATTGATATCGGTAATTTAGTTTTATCAAAGGTTCCTGAGGCGGAGGTGAAATGTAGTGAATGAACATAGAGAAAATCCGTTGTTAAAAATTGAAATGTTTGTCCAAGACCATGTTACGAAAGAGCCTGCTAACCCTGACAAGCCTGATACTTTCGAAGTCTCATTAAAAGCGCCTAAGGACAGTTTCAAAATTGGCATGGCAGACGCAAACGCAAAGATGAAAATCAAAGCATTAGACGACATTATAAAACATAATTTTCCGTTGTACGGAAACTTTAGGGTAGAAATCTATGCTATCAAAAAATCTGTAACTATGGCAAAGTCAAAGTCAGTTCCGACTACTTTACCGGAACACCCAGCATAAAAAAGGAGGATAGGAACGAATAATGCGTCATGACCTATCTTTTCTTTATGGATATGTGCCTCGGCTTTCTTTGCGGCAAAAACTTGTTTTATATTTATCCGGCAAAGTTTTTGTCCACAACACCCGTCTTAAAGGGCATTGTAC
>JAAZFA010000094.1 GCA_012511995.1 Thermoproteota archaeon
GCTCATAACCGTAACTATACTCGTCAACGGGAGCATGTACTTTGTTTTTTTCCATAAGTCCATAAGTAACATACAAATCGTGAGTAGGAGCTTTTGCGTTGATTGGGGTGTTTTTTGTATCATTTGGTTTTGGTTTGTCTTGTTTTTTTAAACAGATGAAAGCAAACCAAAAAGGAGTATGCTGGTTATGGATTTATGGTTTTTTTACCATAGTGTCTATATCACGTAGTCCATGGAATAGTTAGCATAAAGATTGTCGAATCAATCTTTCGTAAAAGCTACCTCTCAAGACACCTACCTCAAACCTAATCCGTTATATTCGTATTTCAGTGTCCTCAAACAACAATCGACCTAAAAAATAAAAAAAGCGGAAAAATAAAAATTTAAAAGTTATTTAACGAAGTCATCGAACGTCCAGAAATGCTCCTCTTCTTGCTTTGCTATCTCCTCAAAAATCAGTCGTGTTGTAGTATCACCACGCTTAAGTGCCTCAGCAATAATCTCTCTGTAAAGACTAATTGTCATACTTTCCAAAGAATGATCTAACTTTAACATATCAAAGACCGTATCCCCAACTACTGGTAGCGGATTCGGATTAGCTGTAACTTCACCACCAAGAAGATAGATACGTTCACTGATCATTTCTAAATGGTTCATTTCAACCAAAAAGATGTCCTTGAGAATATTACCGGTAACACCAGCAATGTTTGTATTTTGGATTGCTTCAAGCGGCGTATTCTTTAAACGATTTCCCAATAATGCCGCTTTTTCATGCTGATTTGTATACTGGATAATTCCAGTAATTTCTGCTGCTACTGCTTTATTTAGCAACGCAAAATAGTCGTCAGTAAAGATTTTCTGCCATTCAGGCTTAGTTGCCTCATTAGATTCGTTTTTCTCGTCTTGAAAATTAGCGTATTCTTGAAACTTGAAAAGATGTTCTTCTTCTTCACTGTATATACGTTCGAATAATTTCCTAGCTTGCCAGTCACCTGCTTCTCTAGCAGCTGGGATTATTTTACGATAAAGAGTTAACGCTTCCTTTTCTGTTTCTATACCTAGCTTGGCAAACTCACTTATACTGTTGCCAATTACAGGCGTGCTAGATTTAGTGGTCGCTTGCCCACCGAGATAGTAAATACGTTCCATTATGTCTGCTGCATGCTTCATTTCACTAACTGAAATATCATAGAAGACCTTTCCAACCGCGTCATAGGTTGTTTTGTCCAGCAGTATGTTCTCAGGATTTGCTCGCTTTTTCAATTTCTCCATTTTTGCGTGCTGTAAAAAGTATTGAATCGAAACTCTAAATTCATGTTCAACTGTTTGATTGAGCATATCAATATAATCTGTCGTAATTTTAACTGCCATAAAAAACAACTTCAATTAAAAGGAGGTTGTCCCTCAAATATAAGACTTATTATTACAAAAAATTATAACAACTCAAATCACCAAATTTATGTTATCTTCATAGAAGAATATAGTAAACGGCGTATTAACACGCGCCCCTGTGGATTAAAAACGTCATGGGTATCTTTACATAAAGTTGTTTCCTGCTGGGTGCTAGATTTGATGACCACAATTACCGCAGTAAATGGCATCTTGACTATTTTCTGTACCACAATTTGAACAACGTTTAGGCGCCACGGATTGATTGTTTACAATTAGGTTAGTTGTTGGTTGGGTAGGTGTGAGTTTTCGGTAACCTAAGGCGGCAAATATCCAGCCAATCCATACTACAATTGAGCCAACGCCAAAAATCTGTAGTGCTGCGCCGATTAAGTAGAGCAATCCAGTGGTTCTAAAGTTGTCTACGCCTGATTTTTCCGCTAATTTATAGAATGAACGCTTGTAGAGGAACGCACAGTAAATAGACACAACAAGTCCTACTATAACTACGATTGCATAGATTCCTAGCATATTCCAAATAAAGGCAGGTGGACTCGTGGTTGTGATTGTAGGAACAATACTGCCAATTGAAATAAACAGATAGGTAAATACTATGGTTATTGAAGCTATGGAGAACACTATTTGGATGATTAACGCTTTTATTAGGTTTTTAAAAATTGTAGGTTCATTGTAATATTTCGACAGCCTATGCGTCGATATCAAGAATAATATGTAACCGACTAGAGATAATGCTCCAGCTACGATAATGATTCCCCAAACCCAACCCAAAAAACCCAGAGAAGATGGTGGCGTTACGCCGCCACTATTTATTGTTGATAATATTGAACCAATTATTGTAGCGTAGAGAGATATTAGGGCTACTCCCATGATGATGGGTGATATTACTGACATTATGCTAGCTACAAACCCAAGTTTTCTACCTGATTCAAGTGTCAATGTCTAAGCCTCTACTATGGTGTATGGTGATTTTACGAATAAGCTTTTCGTAACTAATTCGTTTGCTGTAATGAAAAACATACTCTTACGTATCAATTTACAGGTACGTTGCTGTGTTGTGGTGGTGGGTCTAATGGATAGGAACGTATGTTTTTAGTGGCATACCATGCTACCAGCACTGAAGCTACTGCTAATCCTAAAAACACCGTTTCAAACAAAAGTATATTGCCCCGTGCAAAAGGTACCAGAAAATCAATAAACCCCATTGGCAAAGCGATGAGAAATAAGTGCCTTTTACGGTAGAGTACTGCCATAACACAAAGGTAGCCCCACGCAACATGAATCAGTAAGGATGAAATGCGCTCAAGTACACCGATACCGACTAGTCC
>JAAZFA010000485.1 GCA_012511995.1 Thermoproteota archaeon
CTTTTACGTCCGCTCGCCCCCTTTTTGAGTCACCTCAAACCTTAGAGGTTATTTTGGACCTTAAAAAGCAAGGTAAAGCCGAAGAAACGATAAATGGTTATAGCAGAAGGTTAAGGTATCTTGCAAAAAACACTGAGATCAATGACCCAGAAACCGTTAAAGAATACATCTCTAACAAACAATCAAGCAATGCAAACAAAGAAGCATATGCGAATGTTTATGACCATTTTGTAAAATTTTATGGTTTTAATTGGAAAAAACCATTTTTTATAATAGAGGAAAGACTACCAAATGTACCAACAACCGAGCAAGTGAACACCATAATTCCAACGTTTACCAGAAAATACACCACAATTTTTAGCATACTTAGAGATACTGGATTAAGACCCGTAGAACTGCACAGGCTACGACTAAGAAACATCAATCTGGAGTACATTAGTGGCTGCGAAATGTAGTCAACAAAGCAATAAATATAGTCCATGAGTTGCTAGTGTAGTTGTAGCTTGTGTGCTTCAAGCTGGATTTGTATTTTTTGTTGGTTTTATATGTCAAAAGTTAACCTTGTTATTGTTGGCGACGGTGAAACCGCGGAGTTAGCGTATGAATACTTTACTTACGATTCAAACTTTAAAGTCGTAGCCTTCTCAGTCGAGAAAGCCTATCTAACAAAAGACTGCCTCTTCGGGTTACCTGTACTTCCGTTTGAAAACATAGAATGCCTCTATGACCCGGGTAAGTATGAGATGTTCATTGCGGTTTCCTTCATTGGTCTCAACCGGGTCAGATTTAGGCTTTACAACATAGCCAAAAGCAAGGGGTACAAATTAGCCTCTTATGTAAGTTCGAAGGCGTTTGTTTGGAGAAACGTCACCATAGGTGACAACTGCTTCATCCTTGAAAACAACATCCTACAGTATAACGTAAAAATCGGCAACAACGTCATCCTATGGTCCGGAAACCACGTCGGTCACCGTAGCATAATCAGCGATAATTGTTTTATAGCCTCGCAGGTAACCATCTCAGGCTACTGTGAAGTAGGCGAAAACAGCTTTGTCGGAGTCAACGCATGCATTGCACCCACCGTTAAAATCGCCAAAGACTGCGTTATAGGCGCGGGAGCCGTCGTTTTGCAGAGCACTTTTGCAGGGCTTGTTTATGTCGGCAACCCTGCACATCCACTACCTAACAAGACAAGTTTCCAATCCTTTAACGTTAATGAGAAGCTTCCCATCAGCGTTGTGGAAGAAAAGAAGTTGGTTTCCAGCGTTACAGGACTCAGCGCTATTCCAAACGCCTGACACCAAAATGAGCTATAACGCCTCTAGTCAATTGCTCACACCCGATTCAGATTACTTCTTTGATGGCAATAGTGAAAACTGGGTTAACAGGCTCTTTATACCTGAAAATTTAATTATAAGGAAAAACATGTATAATAACTACCTCTTTCTATTTAGAGGGAGTACACAGATTACAATGCAATACTTGCTTTAAAGTCACAATTAACAATTTCGTGACATTCTGTGTATAAATGGAAGAATAAAAAAGTGAATAGAACTCAACCCAAAACAGAAAACGTTCAGAAACAGCAACTAGCCGAGAAATGCCCAGAATGTTTAGGTGACAATTTAGTTCACGACTACGACACTGGGGAAACCATATGCGGCGATTGCGGTCTTGTTTTGTACGATCAAATGGTAGATAAGGGACCTGAGTGGCGTGCTTTCACGGTACAAGAAAAGACTTCACGAAGTCGAGTTGGTATGCCGACTTCTTATTCGATTCATGATAAAGGATTATCAACAACCATCAGCCAAGTAGATAGAGATGCCCTAGGCAGAAAATTACCCCTATCTACACGACTACAAATGTGGCGACTCAGGAAATGGCAAATCCGAAGCCGAGTACATTCATCAGTGGACCGCAACTTATCCCAAGCCATGGGTGAACTAGACCGTCTATCAGGCCAAGTATCCATCCCCCAAGCCGTCAAAGAACAAGCAGCCATCATTTACCGCAAAGCCCTAGACAAAGGCTTAGTTCGAGGAAGAACAATAGCGGGCGTAGCAGCAGCCTCGCTGTATGCAGCTTGCCGCAAAAAAGGCACACCGCGAACACTTCGCGAAATATCTGAAGCCAGTTTAGTCGATAAAAAAGACGTAGCACGTTGCTACCGTTTGCTATTACAAGAGCTAGAGTTTCATATGCCCGTTTCTGACCCACTAACTTACGTATCAAAAATCGCAGAAAAAAACGGAATTTCAGGAAGAACACAAGGAGCAGCTATTGCGCTACTTAGAGAAGCAAAACGTAGACGGGTTGCTTCAGGGAAAGATCCCATGGGTATGGCAGCCGCTGCACTCTACATAACATGCTTGCAGAACAACGAAAAAATAACACAAAAAGACATCGCAGACGCAGCTAACGTCACTGAAGTCACTGTTAGGAACAGATACAAAGCATTAAAAAAGCAACTAAACATCCAGATTCCAGACAAAACCTAATTTAACCTTCTTTTTTTAAACCACAAACTAACCCTCCAAAACAACTATA
>JAAZFA010000486.1 GCA_012511995.1 Thermoproteota archaeon
AAAATGCACACTGCTCCTTAGCGGCATCTGAAGGGTTGCTTAGCTAAATTCTTGGAGCTTTCACATAAAACCTACAGCATAAACTACGACTACTACATGGAGTGCACCGTAAGCGTTTTAGCGCGACCCCTAAAAGTAACCCATAACCTGACAGAAAAACAAATCACCTACGCATTAAAAGGCTACAGTGTCACACCGCAAAAACCCCTAAAACAAACAAGACTACGACGCATAAATGGCACAGCACACGTTGACCACCAGAACTTTGATTCAAGAGTGCACAAACTAAAACCATTGATTGAATTGGTGATTTGTCGTAATACGGACAGAGCTCTTTCCAATATTGTTCAAAGTGACCTTTAATACGCATATTAAAATACACGTAGGATGTGTTTCCGTTAATAGTTGATGAGTAGGATTGGCTCACGATAGTTAAGTCTATTGTTATGTTTTGGGCATGGTAGCCTGCGGTAGTTGTGGTTATTGTTTTGCCGCTATAGGGGCCTGTCACCGTAGTTGTGGTTGGAAGTACATCATAAGAATGGTCGGCAAGTTGAATTGTAAATTCTGGTACCGATGGTTTAGGTATTGATTGAGCAGCTATAGATTTAGCCATAAATAGGACAGGTGCATTAATTAGCAGGATAAAAACCAATGAAACCCTCTTGTTGATGTCACCCATATTTTGGGATACGTTTGATAGGATATAGTTTCCCAGAAAACAACCGTATTGACCTCAGTAACGTAATTGGGCAGTAAGAAGCTATCCTTGTAGCAGGAAAAGATCTTGATTAGCTGACTGTTTTTTCGATGTCACCTAAAACTAAGTACTAGGGTTAAAATAAGTGCTTAGACCAAAGTTGACTATTTGTAAGCAAAGAGGTTGAGGTCTCCTGCCACAAAAACCTGCTTATCGCCTGCAATGGGGGCAAGAACATAATGGTCAAAATGTTGAGTTCCCTCGATAAAGCCTGTTGACTGGTCAAGGGCCAAAAGGTCACTGCCCGGAGTTAAGAAGACTTTGTTATTAAGTAAAATTAGACCAAGCACTCTTGTTGGACCACCGCTTGATGAAATTGAAATGTTTTGTGCGATTGGCGTTTTCCATGAGATGTGACCGCTCGTTAAATCTAAGCTGCAGACCATTCCTTTATATTGGTCTGTTCCTCCCCAACCGTTCTGTGTAAAGGTAAAGGCCCAAAAAGCGCTGTTACTTTGCTCATCAATCTGCACTAACGAGACCGCTGGAGTCAATGGATAATTTATATCTTCACCAGGCAGGGTTTCTTTACCATTTTGGTCCGTAACTTGGGTTTTCCAAGCCGTAGAGCCATCCGAGAGGCGTACTGCATAAAAGTTTCCATCATAAGCCCCAAACAAGACTAAGCCATTACACCCTGCTATTGGCTGATACATTTTTGAGTTGACATCAAAACTCCAAATTGTTTCTCCTGAAGATGCATTAACGCAAAGCATAATTTTCCCCTCATCGGTGATACCATTTGGATTGTAATTCCAAAGGATTATTCTGTCTTGAACAACAACTGCAGGGTCATTCGCATCACCGTTGATTCGCCAAATAATACTTCCATTGTTTGGGTTGAAGCGAGTTGTATGTCGAATAAAAACTGGATTAATGTTTGTCGGCGAGTAAGTCGTGTTGCCAAGAGTTATCAAGCCTGATTCTCCAGACTCCCAAAATTTTCGTCCATCAGTTATGTTAAAGACAGCCCAACCATTTTGAGAGACAAATATCCGCCCGTCAGAAATGAAAAATTCTTGAGGAGATTGCTTCCAGCCCCAAGAGGTACTAGCGGGCGCTTTGAAACTAAGCGGCAGCATTTCTCCTGAATTCTCACTCAATGTAACTACTTCACCACCTGCTGCTCCAACGTACACTACTCCATTCGAAACGGCGATTGGGTGACCATTAGAAGTCCACCCTCCGACAGTTACAGCCCACATAATGTTGCCACTTGATGCATCAAGACATTTGACGTTGCCAGGATTATCGGTAACGAATACTTTCCCGTTGTCAAACGCTAATGCAGTAGCAAAGTTGTCGAGGTCATATTTCCAGTTACTGCTGGGTAATCTTGTCGGAAATAATTGTTGAGGCGATGTTAGCAGAACATATGATATGATCAGTGATAAGGCAACTATAATTGTGAGGATAGAGGCGGTGAACTTCTTTCTCATTGCTCATCCGTTTGGAACCTTACCGGCATTCATATATTGTTTACGCAATTCGATTGCTTGGACCTTTCCTGTAAGTTCTGAGCAGTTTTATCATGGTGTTATTATTCTTCTTTCGGCTGAAAGTCTTCTTTCGGCTGAAAGAACTATTTATAGTTGGTCTGGAAGAAGAAAAAATCGATGATTTTTAGAAAATAAGACTTTTTTTCTTTCAGTTGCTTGTTAAGGTATATTGCTTATGTCTGCTTTCGATATAGCAGGTAAACGGTGATCCTCTGCTGCTTGTGGATTGCCTTTATTCAAAAGGTGTCTTTTTCTTGTTAAACTTTTATTGGCTGGGCTTTTTAAGCTTACTTTTTTTACATAAATCCCTAACCGTCAAATATCCTTTTGGTTTACTTTTGTTGGTTTAAAAGAACAAGATAGA
>JAAZFA010000487.1 GCA_012511995.1 Thermoproteota archaeon
AAAGACTGAAAAAGAGCAAACTACACAGACCACCCATACATACCCTCACTGACAAGCCGCTTGTTCATACTGCTGCCCTACTACCACTCTGTGTACGTCATCAACCTTGCTGGGTTGCCTCTTTTGTGTTAGCTAAACCGGGTGTGTTCAATAGCATAAGAAAGGCTAGAACTCTTGGTTAGTGGAGTGTTGCCATTGTCTATGATGGGGTATGGCAAGGTTAAATGGTTGTGGATGGTTGGTGAAGTTGAAATAGTGTTTTTAGGGGGTTCTATGCTTTTTTGGGTGCTATTGAGCAGGACGATTTTAAGATCGGGTGGTAAGTGTGAATGCAGGATTTGTTGTAGTGGTAAAAGAAACATAGTGTGAAGACGCAGTTAACGGTTAACGGGTGGGGGTTGTTGGTTTATAGGGTTAGTTATGTTATGGGTGGTATGTATATTTCTGTTTTGTATGACTCTACAAAGGCGAACGCATCAAAGCACTCAATGTAACTGACGACTCAGAAATCTGGAGCATTGCTGGATGGGCATACCCAATGACTATGGCAGTAGCAGATGGAATCGCAGTGTACTGGAATAACTACGACGCACAGGTTTATGCAATCGGTAAAGGTCCAAGCCAAACCACAGTATCAGCACCAGGCTCAGGCGTAACCATGGACGGCACAGTAACCATCACCGGTACAGTTATAGACATCTCCGCAGGCACAAAACAAAACGAACAAGCAGCAAGATTCCCCAACGGGGCCCAGCTGTTAGCGACGCAAGCCAAGCACAGTGGATGGAATATGTCTACATGCAAAAAGGCAAGCCAATGAACACCAGTGGTGTCGATGTCGACCTTTATGTCGTTGACCAAAATGATAACTATCGCCAAATCGGTAAAACAACAACAGTTGACGGATTCTACAGCTTCACATGGAAACCAGACATTGAAGGTAAATACACAGTCTACGCACAATTCACAGGCTCTGAATCATACTACCCATCAAGCGCAATGACGGCTTTCAACGTAGATGCTCCTCCCGCAACCGCGTCACCACAACCAACACAGCCTCCATCAATGGCTGATGAGTATTTCCTACCTGCAATTGTAGGGTTATTTGTCGCCATAATTCTTGTTGGCGTTGTAACGGTTATGATGCTGCGTAAACGTCCATAAACAAAACCTACTTTCCTTTTTTCTTTTTTAAGCTCTGTTTTTCTTGTAAGCTCTGGTTTGCTAAAAAAGTTACTAATTATACTGCATTAAGTAATGTTGGGTCGAAAAAGTATATCGTTAAAGTTATAAAACTCGTCGTTATTTGTGTTGTGTTTGCAGCCCAGTGGTGTAGTGGTCAAGCATAGAGGCCTCTGGAGCCTCTGACAAGAGTTCGAATCTCTTCTGGGCTACTTTTTATTTTATTGTTTTGTGGGGATATGTAGCAATGATTGTTTGGGGCATTACTATGCTTTGGTTGGGGTTTTGTTAGTAGATGTAACTAGTCGAGGGTGTGGGTTGTATCCACTGTTTTAACATCTCATGTTCTCCTGTTTTTTGTTTCTTGAGGACGAGTTTGCTTGAGGTTCCTCATCCTATGTTTTGGCTGTTTTTACGGTTTCTTTTTGGGAATAGGCGTTTTTGTGTTTGTGTTGGGGGATGTTACTGATAGCTTTAGGATAAGAAAAGCCGCTAACAATATCCAATTATGGGTCAACTGTAACCTAACTGTTTTATAATTCATAGACAAATAACAGTTAGGTAGAATTAAAAATGGCTGATTTGAAGGGTTGCCCCTTCGGGCAAGATATTAGCAATGACTGTAAAACCTGTGATTATGGTGATAAACACCATTTTGATGTTGCTTCAGGGCAATGTGTTAAGCGTTAATGGTGTTTGTTGTTTTTTCTTTTTCTATTTTTAACGGTTTCTGTTTTCGTATTCAACAATGGTTGCTCAACCTGAGATTAATTTCTGTTAAACTAAAGTTTATAAGTTCACAAACGGAAAAGAAGGCAACAAACTTACCGCTTTTCATAACGGCGACCACAAGGGAAAAAATAACATGCCAAAACAAAATGCCATCTTACTCCGAGAAAAAAGTGAGTTCACTAAATTCCAAATCCTATTTGAAATCATGCGTAACCAACCCCATATAAAACAAAAAGACATAGGCAAAACACTCGACCTAACAACCCAAGCAATCTCAAAATATTTTAAAAAACTCATAAAAGACGGTCTCATAGACGTAGGTACCGAAAGAGCCGATTACCGACTAACCCCCAAAGGAGTCACAGTACTACGGCAAGGCATGTTAAACCTAGAGAATTATGTTAGAGCAATAAAAAACGAGTTAAAAGTAGAGCATGCTTGGACAGCATTAACAACCTATCCTGTTAGGTCGGGTGACCAAGTTGGATTGATTTCCCGTGATGGTCTTTTCTATGCTGTTCCCCCAAATGGTTCTAGCGCTGAAGCAATGGGGACTGCTCTTTTTGATGCAAACCCTGGTGAAGATATCGGTTTGAAGGATTTAGCTGGTAAAGTCAAATTGGTTCGAGGTAGGATAATGATCGTAAAGCTTCCAAGTATACGCAGAGGTGGTTCTAGAGCAGTGGATATTGCACTAGTTAAAAGGTTATTTGTGGAATTCAAGCCTGATCGTGTGGGGATTATGGGTGCTGTTGCGCGTGCTGTTGTGACTAAACTTGATGTTAAGGTTGATTTTGAGTTTGGGATTTGTCATTCGGCTGCAGTTGCTGCTTCAAGGGGGTTGAATGTTTTAGTGCTTGTGGTTGGTCGAATGG
>JAAZFA010000095.1 GCA_012511995.1 Thermoproteota archaeon
GGGGGTTTTAGTATCCAGCGTGCTTTTGAGGCTGAAGACCATACCAAGTCATTACCTTAGCAAGAATCGGAACAATAACACCCAAAGCAATCAGCGGTACAAAGTTAGTTACAACTGCCAACACAGGATCCTGCGCCCAAGAGTCAATTGCCATCTGTCGTCCAATTTCAAGCGAAACAGTAACATTCAGGTAAGCCTTGATGACTGAAATGATAATCGAAGCAGTCAAACCTGCGCCTAACATTCGTTTGAAGTTAGTTGATCCGTTACTTAGAGCCCCTGCCATATAGCCGATGACAACACCATAGACTATCCAGAAAAGCATACTAATGTCACCATAGTAATTTAAGCCCATCATTGTTCCAAAGAGACCATTATAATGACCCGCACTCGCCACATAATACATACCACCCATGATGAAACCTGCCGCTCCACCAGCCCATTTATTCCAGAGCAAACCTAGAACAAGAGGAATACCAAGGATGATCATTTCCGCAAAGCCAGACGTAAGAATAACAGCAATTACATCTGCACCAAGAAGCGTATGCGAACCACCAGGATTAACGTAAACAGCAAGAACGAAGATTAGTAAAATCAGAATTAGCGGTATTGCAATGCCTGTCAAAATAGCTGAAATGTTAATTTTGTTTTCTGCCAATTTTTATCCCTACTTAAGTATTTTTACAGGATGACATGTTAATAAACTTTTTACTGTTAAGCAGCTTGACATAAATGGGGGGGAACACCTTACTGTCTAACTTCTAAGTTGAGTAAGAAATTTTGTGTTGCTTTCAATTTATATCTCAATTTAAGATATGATCAAATTTTTGGATAGGATACGAGGTGCCGGTAAGAAAAGCATAGAGGATTCATATTACAAGAGCTAACTTGGTTTTTAACTATCAAACCATTAATTTTGTGTTACGACGTATACAAGAGAATGTTAGCGTTTCTAAATAAATCTTATCACAGGCGTTCATTGAAGTGGCATGAAAAACTTTTTTGCTTCACCCCAACTCTAGATACTTTAGACCACTAAAAAAAACACCGCCTTTTTTAGGGCTTTTTAGACCTCGACAAATAAAATGGTCTACACTCCTTCTGGCGAATAAATGAATAAAACAATGAACTCAGATAAAAAAACACTCAAAACCCAAGAAACATCTTCCAACACCCCATAAGGGACAGAGATAGCAAGTATGAAAAAAGGTTGCAGTGCAAATGTACACCAAAATTTACTAGTAGCAACAACCCTTTTGGGCAAAACCATACAAACCAAACATTTCAAAAGCAACTCAGATGACACAGAGAAACCAAAAAAAATGGTTAAAAACCAATGATTACAAACGGACACGAACAGTAAGGAGTCAACAAACACATACTGGGTTCCACTGTACTTGGCTTTGGAAAAATAAGCTTTAATGCATTCTTGCCAATACTCATCAAATCAAAAGTGCCCCCAGAACACAAAACAGACCAATCAAACTCAAGAGTGACTAACACATTTACTTGTGAGCGGACTGATTAAACTAGCTAGTTCCCAAGAAACATCTGCATGAAATACGTGAGCTAACAAGACTAAGGGCGAAATATGTTCAGAATAGAACTGCCTTCAAGAACCATTGTCAAAAAGTTCTCAACCGAACCAACATTAGATTGTATCCCAAGTTAACTGATGTCTTTGGCAAAGCTGAAATGGAAAATCTAAATGGTCTTATGACAGGTAAAACTGTAGAAGATATTTTAGAACATACAGAGAACAAACACCTGAAAAGCAGATATGAAGAAATTAAGACAACAACTAAGGATGCCCTAAGTGAAAATGACATTTTCATCACAAAACATTTGATAGAAACAATCAATCATTTGAATGGGCAGATTCGTGATTGGAAGATAGAATTGAGATACTTGCCAACAAGAATGAAGTGAAGGTCGTTTCTTCGGTTCCTGATGTCGGGAAGCGTTCTACAGCTGCTATTTTGGCAGAAATTGGTGATGTTATTTGGCTTAGTAATGGTAAGCAGATTGCTTCTTGGACAGGTTTGGCTCCGTCTCTTTA
>JAAZFA010000096.1 GCA_012511995.1 Thermoproteota archaeon
AAAAATAAACCCAAAAAATAAACGAACTACTCACCCATAACCTGAATGATTATTGTCCGCTCTCGAGGAGAAACATCTGTTTCAATATAAAGTAACGATTGCCACGTTCCAAACGCCACTTGCCCATCAACTACAGGCAACGTTTTATCAGGTGGCAGAAGCATAGAACGCAAATGAGCATGAGCATTAGATGGATGACTATAATTCCTATTCTTTGGCACTAGTTTCTCAAGAAAAAATTTGATGTCCTCTAAAAGAGCATAATCGTTTTCGGTTAAAATTAGCACACCAGTTGCATGAGGCGCAAACACATGCACGACCCCGTTTTGAATACCTGACAAACCAGCTATTTCTACAACTTTATCGGTCAAATCAACATAACTAATCGCATCTTTAGTTGAAAAACGCACTTTTTTATTAAAGACTTTAAAAGAAGCCATAACTATCCACAAAAACATTCTAGGTCGTCTTTCTTGAAAAACTTTTCCTCATGTTTGTTGATGCCTTCGTATACGCTTCCAAGAAGCAACGGCAATTTAGAGGCAAAACACATGTCTGTTGCAGTCTTATGCCACTCACACAGCCTTTAAAACTGTAAAACCAAGTAAAACACACAGGTAAATTAGATCGGAAGTGACTTTTATTGTGAAATACAAACAACCACAAAGTTACATAGAAATATTTCCGGGAAATATAGAGGGCGCTCTCCTAGATTATGAAGAAGCATCCGATCGAAAAATTACAAAGTATCGATGCAGCGATTGCGGTCTGCTTTTTAATACCTTAGAAGAATATAATTTTCATTGGCTACGAATCCATATTCAACCAGATTTATCACTTGTAAGTAATAAACTGGAGTAATAACGATTCAAAAAAATGTAGCATCTATCGGATGTCACATATCGATAATAACCAATCCATCGTTTTTACTATCTGATGTTCTATGACAGAAATTAAATCAGTCCAAGAAATAGCGCAGTCAGGAAGAACAAACCGCGAAGTTTCAAACACTTTCAGACCATTCGAATTACAAGGTCGACCAATTGAAGACCAATTTATGAATTGGAATACAATGATAAAAACACCCTACGACAAAAACCGAGTTGACGCATACACTCGTACAAGAGTAATTTTAATGAACGGCATAGAAAACAACAGCGTCCTCACCTCACATGCTATGACCCGTATGACAAAAAATGATGAAATAAAAAAGAAAATGGCAATTATCCGTCGCGCAGATTCCCAACATCAAGAAACAGTAGACTGGCTTAATCCCGGAAACCAAAGTATTCTAGAAACAACTATAGGATATGAACAAGTTGCAGTTGACTTAACCGCGAACTTGGCTAAAAATGAACCTGAAGACTATTTCCGACAGGTACTAGATTTTGCATTGCTTGAAGATTTCGACCACTTATACAGATATAGTATGCTAATGAAAATGCTTGAAAATAAAGACGCAGAAAACATCGTACAGGGTAAAACAGAGATTAAACCTGGCAGACCAACAAGTATAGAGCATCGACATCCAGATGACGAAATGAGACTTCATTTTGACAAAAACTCTGTACATGTAAAGTCATGGATGAACTACTTCACAATCGTCTCAGGAGAACAACAAACCATGCTCTACTACAAAACGCACGGTGCAAACTTGGAGGATGACTTAGCTAGAAAACTATATGCCGAAATCGCGGAAATCGAAGAACAACATGTTTCACAATACGAAGCCGTCGGAGACCCCACTGCTACACCTCTACAAATAGCAACCCTAATTCAACTAAATGAAGCATACAATTACTATTCAACAATGATGACAGAACCCAACGAACGAATCCGGAGTGTATGGGCTGAATTCTGTGCACACGAGATTGAACACTTCAACATGTGCAATAACTTGATGGTGAAATATGAAAAAATGGATATACGCGATTTAATTAAAGATGACAAGATTGAGCCATTGATTGTTTTTGAACCAAACAAAGAATACATAAACAAGGTTCTTGAAACCCAAGTTAACCTACGCCCCTACAACATGGAGTTTGTACCTGAAGATCATTTACCATCTGACTGGAAATCTTTTGGCTACCAAAGCAAAGTTAACGCAGGCGGCGTGCCCTCTGAAATAGTAGAGGAGCGATTCCGCGAACGTTAAATTTTGCTTCATCCACTTTTATTGGGTGCTCTCGTTAACATACAGTCAAATAAATACTGAAGTACCAAAGTCACTGAATACGAATGTTATCATGTGCTATTTTGAAAAAAACACGCATGTTACAGGTAGAAGGAAACAGAATATAATATTCTACAAAAACATAAACCGATAAAACTTAATTTAATAACTCAACGGCCCGACAAGTAGTGCCCAGGCCTCAACGCAAAATTTTGAAAATGTGTTTGGTTGATGCTTTTGTATACAAAAAATAACTCAACATGTTACAAGCCCTCTTTTGAAAAGCTGCCCCCTGGTGAAGTCTGGTGATAACAACGTCTATTGTATCCTAATCTTGTTCTCACTAAAGAAAAACTAAAAATTACAGAATCCTGACAGCTTATTTTAACATAAACTAACACCCATAAAATAACTACCTATAGTTTATTCAAGTAACCCTTCCAAGCTTAGAAAAACCACTTACAAGCCAAATGTTACGCTCATAAGGCTAAGTATAGCCAAAGTCTCTAATCTAGAGTAGAACCGTCCTATCACCTCTTTTTTAGCAAAGTTTCTACAGATAGCATTGCGCAGAAAAAGAGCGCTAAAGAGCCTCGAAGCTTTTGCGAAAAAGTGCTTTTTTGCTTTGTCCATAGATTTTCGTCAGTACTTATATGAGGCCCCGATAATCTCCATGCCAACCCCTTAGGGAGCATTCAAAGGACTGAGATTTGAGCTTATTTCTTATGTAACGAGCTTATTTGAGGTATTTGTTTTTGTATTAGGTGAAAAAACATTTGCTGGTTTACCACTGATTGTTTTTCGAATTAAATCGTTATTTATTATGACATATTATTTTTTAAAAGTCTTGTTTTCGCCTTTATTTTAAAAATATGACTTACTGTATGGATATCGATTAGTTGTTTTTTTGGCGACAAAATTTTATTGAACAAAAAACTTGAGTTACGTCTAGTTAATCAATTTTTGTTTGTGAAAAGCGAAGATCGGTCGGGTTGCTCCTATTCTAGTCTATTACTAAAAAAAGTAATTAAATTGTGATAGGTGTTGTTATTTATCAAAATCAGTGGTTTTTGTTTGGTTGATTGGAAGTAAACGTCCACTTAGCTGATAAGGATGATTTGCTTGTGCATCTTTCTGTCGTATTTATCGGGCGTATCAGCACCTATTTTTGAAGATCAACATGATGAAAAAACCCTCATAGGTGGTGCTGGTGAGGTGAGTAATATTTTCCGAGCTCATGTTCACTAAAGCACTCCGAATTCACCAGTTAATGGAAACTGTATACAAAAGCATCCCCAAAACACAGTTTTGCGTTTTACAATACAACAATTATTTAATAGATCCAAAGCAAATCCAAACAAGGCGATAACAAGTTGAGTACTGAACTGGATCGCATCCGACTTAGACGTTGGCGAAAAAGAGGGTTCTATAGTGAAACTGCCCTAGTAAAGCTACTCCAGAAAAAAGGTTACTTTGCCGTACGCATCCCTGTCAGCAACCCAAGCCTCAACCCATTACCCGATGTAATGGCAAGGCGAGGACCACACGTTTTTGCATTCGAAGTTAAGAACGCCACCTATTATGCCTATTTCCCTCAACCACAGATTGACAAACTATTTCGATTCCTAGACGGATTCATTCCTTCAAGCAACGAGTACAAGCATGCAGTAGTAGTAGCGCACTTAGGTAAGAAATGGCTGTTTAAGGAAGTCAACTGGGTCGATTGGAAAAAAGATAAAATCCCTGAAAAAATAAGAATCTTAAAACGAGACCGAGGAAACCTAAACATCGATACCTGTTATTTACCATAGTTAAGTAAGACAGGTAAGTAAGTGTACCTCAACCTTCTTATCAACTAAAAATAACAACAGTTAAAACACCTTTATCGGAATAACCATGCTGGCAAATGAAGTGTTGATGGTCATCACAAAAGGCCTAGAGAAAACATACCAACTAGGCAACCGCAAAATACCAGTCTTAAAAGATGTTAATATCACAATACCTAAAGCAAAATTTGTCGTACTTGCAGGTCCTTCTGGGTCAGGCAAGACTACGCTACTCAACATAATAAGTGGGATAGATCGACCCAGTAAAGGCCAAATAATAGTAGCAGGAGAAGACTTAACTAATAAAGATGAAAACTTTCTTTCGGATTTCCGATGTGCCCATGTCGGATTTGTATTCCAATCATACAACCTCGTGTCTACATTAACCGTAGCCGAAAACGTTGCTTTCCCAATGGAATGGATACGCAAGTCACCCTCCGAAATTGAAACCCGCGTGACAGAACTTATTAACACTGTTGGATTAGCGCATAGAAAAAAACATTTCCCTGCACAACTCAGTG
>JAAZFA010000097.1 GCA_012511995.1 Thermoproteota archaeon
GAGGGCGCCGACAATATGATTAAGAAGTTATTGTTTTGATTTATCAAGTTAGAATTAGTCTTATTCGGAGATCATTCTCTTATAATCGGCTGCGCTCATCAGGTTCTCGAGCTCATCCATGTCTGAGATTTCGACTTTCATGATCCAGCCATCTTCATAGGCAGATTTGTTGATGAGGTCGGGACTGTCTTCCAATTCGCCGTTATATTCAACGATCTTGCCGGAAACGGGAGAGATGAGGTCTTCAACAGCTTTGACAGCTTCGATGGAACCGCAAGGCTCACCAGCGTTTACGCGCATTCCGATTTCGGGGAGTTCAACAAAAACGATGTCGCCAAGTTCGCTCTGAGCAAAATCTGTGATACCGATGGTGGCAACATTGTCTTCCACTCTGATCCACTCGTGGCTTTCGTTATACATTAGTTCATCAAGGATAATCATTATAGTTCTCCATTTTTTTATATTTTTGTTTAAGTCAAGAGTTCATATCCGCTCTTTGTGTCAAGTTTAATTTTGAACTTAGGGCGATAGCAAAGCTGTAAAAACAATTCTCTGTATAGATAATTATCTTATCAACATCTTAGGTGAGTATATTAATCATAAAATAGTGTAGTTGTAGGCAGGGGATTTTTAAAGATACTTAATTAAAAGACCTGTCTTATAAAAGTGTTGTAGCTATCTCCACGTTGAGTAATTAACTTGCTGCCATAATGGCTTGAACAAGTAATAGTATCTTTTTCTTTGTTATGAACCTACAGCAGTTTGCATCAAAAGATAAGTTACTTCCATGCTCGGTCTTTAAGTTTATCATATCCTCTTGATTTTAAAAATGATTGTATCGTTTTTGAGTCCGAGGATGGGAATTCAACGATAATCTCTGACTGTATTTCCTTCAGAAGCTTATCTCCAATAAGGTCACCAAAAACACCTCTCAGAGCTCTTTCATACCAATCGACTAATTCATCTTCGGTTATTATGCTTTGTATTCTCGACTTCCAACCAATCTGATTCAATAAAGATGCAATAGTCTTTTTTTCTATAGATTTACACACGATGACTACACGGTCGGCTGAAATTTGAGATACTACATCTTCCGCCATTTCTTCATTAAGAGTCAGGTGTTTTACTTGGATTGCAAGTCCAAAATTAGCCCACATATCAAGTCCTCTGTCGGCCGCATTTGTTACTCCAACCCTATTGATTTTGGCACCAATACTAAAATTTGTGTTTTCTGTGGACAGATTAATTACTTTTTTAGTAAAATCCTCAAACTCGTTTAATATGTCCAACTTGTTTTCGTCAACACTAACGTTAATTCTCACATTTAATGCGGAAAGTATAGATGAAAACAAAGCATAAACTACAATCTCATAAACTTTATCAATGCTTCTTCTCAAGCCGGGAGTTTGCCAGAAAAGACTTATGAATTGCGCCACATCAAAAGTATCTCTTGAATTGTGTTTGCAGTAATCCAAACCATTTGTCATTTGCGAATAACGATCAATAAAATTTCTATAAATATACGCTTCAACAACGCCATCTTTTTTCCTATTTTCTAAAGCTAATAAGTTTAAGATATTTGGCGGAATGGCGTTATCGTTAAACAAGTCATCTTGATATTTTGCCGAGGATGTACTCGTTCTTCCCAAAAATTCCAAGCAAATTTTATCTCGCCACTTCTTCGAGGGGTTTCTATAAGAATCTTTATCTAACAAATCAAGCTGCGTTTGAACTCTATCATAATACAATATCTCAGCGATTTGAATTGGTTTGTAAAAATGTACTCTTGCTTTCTCGATCAGTCGATCAAGAGCTCCTTTAGCGAGCTTGACACTCATCACTCACCTCCCAAATAGTTGATTGCTCTAAAGGTAGGTTATCAATACAAATCGGCATTTTTTGTTTCATAGACCTTACCATCTCTTCCGCAATCATTTCAATAACGGGCACTGATACCGAATTTCCAGCAACAAATCTGAGTTTTGAATAAGGAATGTTGATAATAAAATCTTCTGGGAAACCTTGCAACCTCAGCATTTCACGAGATGTAAGTCGTCTAATGCCGTTCACAACGAGGTAGTTATAGCTTCCACCAGCTCTCAATGCACATGAATATGGTAAAGCGGAAACATTACCGCCAATATTTTCATGCCATATTGAAGGGTTAGGGGGTGGGCTTTTTAGGGCTTCACGACGCTTCTTTACCAGTTGGTCGGAAAGAAAGTAGTTCGGATCAACTTCCGAGTCGAGTTCGAGTATTTCTGAAAGCGGTCGATAATAGCCTAATGGTTTTGGAAACTTGAAATCAATAGAATCCAAAAAGCCAACAATATAAATCCTCTCTCTTTTTTGAGGCAATCCAAAATCTAAAGTGTTTAAAACCTTGTGATAAACGGTGTAACCAAGGTTTTGTAAGCTTTCCACGATGACTTTGAAAGTATTGCCCTTGTCGTGCGTGACGAGTCTTTTCACATTCTCTAAAAAGAAGGCTTTCGGTCTTTTTGCTTCCAAAATAGAATGTATGTTAAAAAACAATGTGCCTCTTGTGTCCGAAAATCCTAATCCTTTTCCGGCAATGCTAAAAGGCTGACAAGGGAAGCCGGCTAATAAAATATCGTGGTCTGGAATATCTGTGGGGTTAATATCATTAATATCTCCAAATGGCATTTCTCCAAAATTCGCCTCATACATCTTTTGAGCTGATTTATCCCACTCAGAAGAAAACACGTTTATGCAACCTTGGGCTTCAAAACCAAGCCTAATTCCACCAATTCCGGCAAATAAATCAATCGTTCTAAAATTCATTACTTCCTCTTTTTAAAAGGTTCGCTTGATAAACACACAGTCTTAGAATGCTCCCAAAGCGTAGCTTATCATTGTTCAACTTTATCAATATAGATTTGGGAACACACAACTATTTTAATATAAAAAAAGCATGACATCTATTGCAGTCACAGCACTATCATATATTTTACCAGCAAACTGTCAAGCAACAATTTTGATTAGACACATTATTGCCTCGAGATAGAAAAAAACAGTCATTAATTGTGAATTATCAGCGTGCGTTGATTATCGATTTCATTGACGAATGCGGTAGTGAGATATTTCCAAATTCCCCCAGCTCCCCCGACAGCTTTTCCACATCTTCCTTGCAGGGTTCTGGTCATGATGTGGTCATGATATGGTCATCACCATGACCACATCATCACGGAATACTAAGCTGATATCAGTAGGTAAGCAAGCATTAATCAGTAAAATACGCTTATTTGCTTGACAGTCTATGAGTAATAGTTTTTAATACATTCAGATGAAAAAAGTCTTGTATAGGAGAGATATTATGAAAAAGATTATGATTGTATCTTTGGTTCTCA
>JAAZFA010000488.1 GCA_012511995.1 Thermoproteota archaeon
ATACAAGGAGTTTTTTGATCTTAAGAAACAAAAAATACACTATATTGTTGCTTTGAAAAAGAATTCAAAGCTTCTTTTGCTTCTGTGAGGATGGTTGGGGTGTTTGGGTATAGGAAAGGAAATGTTGCTTTTTGTAAGGGTTCGAAAGCGACCTTATAGTTTTTTGCATCTTTTTGAGTATCCAGGGAAGGGGTTCTGAAGAGTTTTCTTTTATGTATGGTGAGTGGGGGTTTGGTTGCTGTGGAGGCTTTTAGAAGAGGGGCGTCGTTTGGCTGGTGTTTTTTGGTTTGTTGTCTGATTTGGATGTTGAGTATAAGGGTGGTGTTTGGGCAGTGTATGGGTTGGGTGGAGGTTGAGCGGGTGTTTGGTTTTATGATGGGTGAGTTTGTAGGTTGATAAGGTCTGTCTTGGGCGGGGTGGGGTTGTTAGGGGCGTTTTTTGTTGTTGTGTTTTTGGCGCCATGAGGTTGTATTTTAAGGTTTTGAGGAGGTTGGGGATGCGGGGTTTGGTTGGGGAGTTTTTGTTAGGGAGGTTCTTTTGGAGTTTTCGAAGATGAGGCTGATTGTTGAGAGGGAGCTTGAACATCATAAGATTGGTCAACAAAACTTACACTGAACTTTGGAACAGACGGTTTAGGTATTGTTTGTGCATCAATAGGTTTAGCAAATAATAATAGAGTAGGAACTACCAAGATTGCGACTAAATATACTGAGAGATACTTAGCCAATCTGTTCATATTAGAAACAGATGCGTTTGTTCGGTTATATAATTTGCTTATTAAGCCTAAGTCACCTATTTCCTATAACGGCGGGAAAGGGCTTTCTGTTATTCAGTCGGCGGTCACCCTTATGGTTATTTGCTTCCAACATTTCTCTTCTTCAACTCGTTGTTTCATAGTGTAAAAACAGAGTCCTTGGGTGCGGGGGGTGCTCTTTAGGGAAGTGTTCCTCGCTACCGAGGTGTTTTTGCATGTTTACCTACTATGGAAAATTTCTAATTAGCCTTTATGCATAATTAACGTATAGTTGTTTGATACTATGAAAAGAAAATTTGTGATAGCTGCTACAATTTCGTTAATTACTATTTCATTGACTGTTGGAATATGGACGAGTTTACAATCGGGTACAAAACAAGAAAGCACCCAGTTCACTTATCCAATTTTAGTAGGTGATAAAACCTTCATATTAACTGTTGTAACTAACTGGAGTGAAGAGCAAGAACCATCAGTTATCCTACTAAATTCATCAGATAATCGGCATCCTATTGAACTTTATTTTCTAGGCGGAAGTGCCCAAAAAAGTATTTCGTTTAAAATTGATATTCCAACCGATTTGCTTTGGGGCAACATCTCACTAATAAGAAAATACTATCCAGTGAACCCTGGTAATTACATCTTATTCAATAATGGTACATATAATTCATTGGAAACGACCTTTGACTACCAACCTTTCTCTTCTGGTAGTGGATATTTTGAAATTTTGGGAACAGAAGGCGCATGGTAAATCTATTTTTAAGGTCTTGGGTTCCATTTTGTATTTGTTTTAGTAATTCTTTGACTATTTTTTGATTCGTTATCTGTTTCCCTCCCAAAGCCCTAATGTACTGGAACGATGTTGCTATCATTGGGGGATGATGTCGCCGTCCCAGTCTGATTGGGAAAGATGACGAACGAAACGATTGACAGACCCCAGAGGAGACTTGCTTTATGCGTTGTCCTAAGTGTGGTTCACCAAGAGTTGAGCGTGAAAGAAATCAAGAAGTGAAATGTCAAGCTTGCGGTATGATTTTTTATTTTGTTACGCCTGATACTGGTTCAGGTAGTGACTTTGAGAGATACCGCCTCTGAAGTGTTTTTGTTTATGGGTAAAGTCTTTGTTTTTTCCAATAACTTTAAATGAATATTCATTCATATGTAACTTTATTCATATTAATAGCGTGGAAAGATGAAAAAAGGCACAACAATCCATTGTCACCGATTCTTCACCAACCTATCCAACCCCACACGCCTAGCAGCAATAGA
>JAAZFA010000098.1 GCA_012511995.1 Thermoproteota archaeon
AACAATACTGCATGATAGCATCAACCTTATTAGTTCCACACAACAAAAAAAGGCTAACCCCCTGACTGGCGAAACATGATGCAATACAAGCAAGTCCTCTCACAACAATCTTCCGTTTTCTTGAATCTGGTTCGCCTAACAGCCGCTGAACTCGTAGTTTTAGGGCACTATATAACAAAGTACCAGCCGGCAGCACCCTACGATGATCTGTTTAGACTGGGTAGCACTATGGGCGGCGCGGCTGTGTTACTATTTTTCACCCTCTCAGGACTATTGATTTCCCTGTCTTTATTTAGCAAACTAGACCAACCCAATTCAAACTATGGATTTAGAAGCTACTTTATTGACAGATTCAGCCGCATATACTCAGGCTTAATTCCTGCACTAATACTGTCTGCTGTAATAGCCGCACTTATCTACGCAACAAACTACTCCTACTACGCCGAACTAACAACCATGCAAACTGCGCCATCAGCTCTAACATTTACTATGACAGCATTGATGCTAGATCGCTTTCCAGTTGAATTTTTTAATTCGCTCCTATCAGGCTGGGGATTAACTTTTCCTTTGCCCCAAATTACGCCTTTTGGCTTCAACGGTATCCTCTGGACACTGGTTGTAGATTGGTGGATTTACATGTTCTTCGGCTGGATAACCATAGGTGCTTTAGCGTTTGTGGGAAAAAGACAAAAAACAACATTATTCAAAATAGGCTTCTTTGTAGTCGCACTTTTACTAAGTCTAGTATTAGCCGGCTTGTTTTTGGAGTATAGTGGTCTAGTAATCGCATGGTTTTTAGGTACCCTAATAACTCTAGCTCTTAGCAGCGAAAAACTAAGGACTAAACTCCAAAAAAGCAGCATTAAGCAGATGCTTACTTTACTCTTGCCAATTTGCTTAGTTGCAACGGCTTTTGCCGTTTACACAACGTTTGCTTGGACAAGCCAATTTTACGATCCAACCTTAAGCTTGACGCTTTCGTTGTGTGTGTTTCTGACGGTTCTATTGCTCAACATAGGAAGCTTAAAACCTGTAGCTAAACTACTTCAGAGCAAACTAAGCCAAAAAGTGGTAGCCAACGGTGCGGGCTTTAGTTACACGTTGTTCTTAACGCATTACCCGATAATTATCTTTCTAAACGGCTTAGACTTAGAGGTTAACCGTTTCGTAATGCTTCTGTTGATTATGCTGCTTACAAACATATTTGCCTACAGTATAGCACTCTTCACAGAGAAGAAGCATAGGCAACTGGCGGTGTCAATCAAGAAAAAGCTGCATTTACCACCATACCCACAAAGTTCTAATGACAATATGTGGCAAAAGCCCCAGTAAGCTATTCCTAGTTGTCATTGACGCAGAAGTAATGTTTCCGTTTGAATAATAACGGCAAACCCACCAGCGGAAGCGAAAGTAACCATAAATTAAGGTTTCCTAAAAACCACAGGTACCAGTAACTCCAGGTTTCATCCTTTCCAAACAACAGCCATTGAGGTAATTGGCAAAATAGATCAAACCCAACACAGTAAGAATGAA
>JAAZFA010000489.1 GCA_012511995.1 Thermoproteota archaeon
CTGCAAAAAACTATAAAGATGTGCTTGTTGTTGCTTCAAAAGAGCAGTACGCACCACTTTTAACTTTACTGCAAGAGAAAAAAGGCGCCTCTTCAATTGATGACAGACGATATTTTGCGTCAGAAGCTTTTAAAGTTTCTTCGGGATACGACTCAGCTATATTCAATTATTTTGATGATGACCAAGGTTCAGCATTACGAATATCCTTGAATGAACCAAAGCAACTTCGATATGGAGAAAATCCACATCAAAATGGTTCTTTTTATGGCAATTTCGATGAAATCTTTGAACAGATACATGGCAAAGAAATATCATATAATAACTTGCTCGATATAGATGCTGCTGTTTCATTGATATCAGATTTTGATGAAACTGCCTTAGCAATTCTTAAACACAACAATGCTTGTGGCATGGCTTGCCGTCCAACTGTCAAAGAGGCATGGGATGCAGCGTTGGCTGCCGACCCTGTTTCTGCATTCGGGGGAGTTGTTATAACCAACAAAAATGTTGATAAAGAAGCAGCATTAGCTATAAATGAAATTTTCTTTGAGGTCATTATTGCCCCAAGTTACGATAAAGAAGCTTTGGATATATTGTTTCAAAAGAAAAATCGTGTAGTTTTGATACTCAAATCGGTAGAGAAAGCTACACAAAAACTTCAATACCGATCTGTATTAAATGGTACTCTCGTGCAAGATGCTAATGATAGCATACAGTACAGAAAAGATATTAAAGTTGTAACAGATGCAACTCCTACCGAAGCTGAAGTTGACGATCTGCTTTTCGCAAATAAGTTAGTGAAACATACTAAATCAAACGCAATTGTTTTAGTGAAAAATAAACAACTAATTGCAAGCGGAACAGGTCAAACTTCAAGAGTGGATGCACTTAAGCAGGCTATCGAAAAGGCAGGTGCATTTAATTTCACTCTGAATGGAGCAGTAATGGCAAGCGACGCATTTTTCCCTTTCCCCGATTGTGTAGAAATAGCGCATGATGCCGGCATTACTTCTGTTATTCAGCCTGGTGGCTCAATAAGAGATGCCGAATCTATAAATTATTGTAATAATAACAAAATGTCTATGGTCGTAACCGGAACAAGACATTTTAAACACTGATAACTAACTTAACTATGGGCTTATTCTCATTTACACAAGAGTTGGCAATGGACCTTGGTACCGCCAATTCTATAATAGTGAACAGCGCGGGTAAAATACTACTTGACGAACCCTCAATAGTTGCACTTGATCGCAAAACCGAGAAAATGATTGCACTTGGTGAAAAAGCGAGACAGATGCATGGTAAAACTCATGAGAACATCCGAACTGTAAGACCGCTAAGAGATGGTGTTATTGCAGATTTTAATGCTGCGGAACAGATGATTCGCGAGATGATTAAAATGGCAACTAAACACAAGAGGGGGTTATTTTCCCCATCTCTGCGAGTTGTAATATGCATTCCTTCTGGTAGTACGGAAGTTGAAATAAGAGCTGTGCGTGACTCTGCCGAGCATGCAGGCGGGCGCGACGTATTTATGATATTCGAACCTATGGCAG
>JAAZFA010000490.1 GCA_012511995.1 Thermoproteota archaeon
CAATTTATGATAATTTATCAAGCGGTACCATGCAAAACATTCAGGACACGCCAAAAGCAAAATTTGTTAGAGGAGACATCTTAGATCTTAAAACCCTCTGTGAGCAACCAAAAACAGATTTGATCTATCACTTAGCTGCACAGGTTGTCGTTGGCTATTCCATGGAAAATCCGCTAGCTGATTTTGAAACTAACGCCAAAGGAACCCTATATGTTCTTGAAAAAGCCCGAAAAGATGATGCTAAAATCATATTCGCTTCATCTGCTGCTGTATACGGAAATCCAACCATTTTCCCAACACCTGAATACTATGGCTTTCATCCATTCTCATGCTATGGACTCAGCAAGGTTGTGGGCGAAGAATACTGCCAAATGTATAAAGAACAATACGGTCTAGACGTTGTTATTACAAGATTTGCTAACGTGTATGGACTTCGCTGTCATGGTGTAATCCATGACCTTTTAGAAAAACTCGATAAAAACCCTGAAAAACTAGAGATTCTTGGCACCGGAAAACAATGCCGAGACTTCGTACATATCTCGGACGTAGTCGATGCACTCACTCTTTTAGCTAAAAAAGAAGGCATCACCGGTGAGGTATACAACTTAGGGCTTGGTAAAACCGTATCCATTATTGAATTAGCAAACATGATTCTTAAAATTCTTAACCTGCAAAATAGAACTGTTATCTCAACTACCGGTGTCTCCTGGCAAGGTGACGTAACCAAAATCTGGTTCGACATTAGCAAAGCCCAAAAAGAACTCGGTTGGACACCAAAAGTTTCCCTAGAGGAAAGTATCAAAGAGGTCATCGCTGACAGGAAGCTCAAGATATGATCTCTACCTCACCTGTAAGAGGCTTAATCGCGCTTATACGACTTCCTTATTGGATGATGACCGGCGGTTTAGCTGTCTTAACCGCGTTTGCTATAAGCAAAGGTAACTTTGCAGATAATTCAACGCTGATGGGAAACCTTAACTTTGCGATAGTTGCATTGTTAACTTTCTTTTCGATGGCTTTCATCGCCTCTGCAGGCTTCGCAATAAACGATTACTTTGACTGTGAAAGCGATGCAGTTATCAAACCAAATCGTCCCATTCCTTCAGGGGCTCTTTCAAAAAAGACCGCTCTTACAATTTCAGGCGTACTGTTTGCATTAGGCTTACTGTTGTCCTTTTTTATCAACTGGCTAAGTTTTGTAATCATCGCTGTTGATTCACTTCTACTTCTAGTTTACTCCTACTTAGTCAAGCGAAAGTCAGGTTTTGCAGCTAATTTACTAATGGGCGTCTTAACTGGTACAGCATTTCTATATGGTCAAGCAACAATCACAGGAACCATCAATCTTGCATCTTTAAGCCTCTATCCCATTGCCTTTGGCACCATTGGCGGTAATGTGTTGCGAGATATTTTCAGCATAGAAGGTGACGCCAAAGTTGGTTACCCAACTCTACCTCAAAAAATTGGCAACATAAGTGCTGCAAAAGTTGGCGGTTTCTTTTTCCTTCTAACAGGGTTGCTAACACCGCTACCCTATTTGGTTGGTGGATTCACCGTTTATTATCTGCCATTAATTCTAATCTGGAGTGTGGTACTAATC
>JAAZFA010000491.1 GCA_012511995.1 Thermoproteota archaeon
CGCATCGGAAGTGGAAGCCGGCATTTTTTCCCTGATTGCCTGGGCTTGTTTTTCCTTGGAATAGCGATTATCGACCAGTGCTTCGTCCTTCATATAGTCATACTTCTTCAGGATCGCGAGTGCTGTTCTCAGTCTATAGAGGTTGTGCTCCTGATGGCAAGGCTGTATCTGGTGGTGGTTGGGTGAAATCGAGAAGGGACTCAATCAAATTAATTTTTTTCATAAAGTTCCCCGGACCAGAAGTGCCTAATCCGGGGATTTGAAGTGAATAATATCAGCTGAACCAGTATGCTTTAGGCTATATTTTTAACAAAATTAATATGATGGTATATCGGATCTAAAATATTTGGTGAAATTTCATCTTCTTTTATAATAGATCCATCAGCTAATTTCATTTCAAGCCCATGATTACTGGTATATAATGTATAACCGCTTCTGCATTTTTTAAAACGTGATAAAAGCGATAAAAATCCACCACGAAAACCTTTATCTATTGTTTCCTGGTATACTAAACGAGAACATGTTACTTTAAAAAGACAATTTCGTCTTTTATTTTCTGGTATTATTTTCCAATATAATTTAATTAATAACAGAAAAGTCCATTTCATTTTTTGAAGATTAGGACCATAATTGAAGTAGATGTTGAAGGTTTTGCTCCGAATCCAAAACAGCCCCCGGACCCAGCTATTGTTGTGTCAATATTGCCACAACTTACAAATTCCCAACCATCTACTGATTCTTGTTCAATAAAGGATGCTACTTGTTCTGCAACTACAGAAGAACCACTAGTGCTACTAACTTGAGCGACAAAGGGTTTTACTTTATATGCCATACTTACAATTTTTAAAATTCCTACTCATAAGGCTTTTCGGATACGCCCCGTTTTTTATGTGGTTTCTGGGCTCCACTATTAAAATAATTGTCAAAGAAAGCATTCATTCAAGCAGGTTTTAATGATTCGAGGGCCTTTTCTTTGTGCCACTTGAGCATAAATTATTGCGTCACAATGATACCTGTAAGAAAAATGGCGAATATGTTAATTAGCAACATTGTTGTCCGGAGAAATTTTACCATAAATTAATTTGCCCAACCAGCTCTCCCTCCGGAACATTAACAGAGAACGCAGGTTGATTGAATATCTCACGGATATTGCCTCTTTTGAAGAGGATTTGCCCTATCGAATTTGAGATTAAATGAAGATTTGGTTCAAACGTATACCGTATCATAGCTATGATCAACAGCAGGTAATCACAGATGGCAATACATATCTGTGTGAAAACGGCATTCATAGAGGTGCCACAGAAGGTTTTTATATGAAGATGCTGCTTTATCCATTTGAAGAACAATTCGATCTGCCATCTTTCTCTATACAGTTCGGCAATCGTCAGAGCCTCCAACTTGAAGTTATTCGACAAAAACCTATAAACGATTCCAGTGCTAAAATCTTCATAGATAACGAATCTGAGTGTGTCAGGATACTTGCTGGAGGTTGTTGTCGCCGTCAACCGTATAGTCTGGTCAGAAATCAGTCCTGCACTTGGGTCAACCTCTCTGCTCTCCAGAACCTCATATACCATATTATCCTTTGCCCTAGTAACAAAGTATGCGTTGTTGAGATGAAAGTGCTTGTAAATCAAATCATACTTCACATTGCCCTTGATTTTATCCATAATTTTCGAATCGTGAACCCTTCCATGAGTAAGATAAACGAATGTCGGGATAGAGCCTCTGAGATCCATCAGTGTATACATCTTGAACGCACCTTTACCGTGATGGAAAGTAGCCCACGGGCAGAGTTTAAGACACAACTCAATGGTGCTGCTGTCAAGGGCATAAACCATCTCATCAAGATCTATTCGAAGCTTCTGGCCGACATATTGGTCCTTTGCTTCACGTATCATGACTTGAGCAAAATCTTGATAGATAATACGCCAATCCTTCTTCTCATTCGCTTCTGCAAGCGTGGACTTGGGCATTGTTTTGAGTCCCGATCTGTAGAGATCTTGAGTGTAGAGGTTAAGTGTAGTCTCAATGTCTCTCGGACCGGAACGTTCGGTGAACTGAGCAAAGCTCATTACCATGAATTGGTCGCGGCAATTGAAATTAATAATGTGTCTGTCGCCCTTGTAGCGGTTAACACACTTTTTGAACTCATATGCATTGACAAGAGACATAATCTGTGCGAAGATTGTTTTTCATTTATTCATAGCCTGCGGAATGCGGCTTAATTGCCGATTCGCAAAACTATGATTTCTAATCGAAAAATATTTTTAGCATTGTAATTTATTGAAATTTAATTTAGTAAACCGTGTTGGAGAATTTTTCTCCGGACAGCAATGCAATGAGTTATAAACTGTTTGCAAACTAATCTATAGCCCGCACCCAGATATTATGACAGTAAAACGCCATTAGGAAACAACAATTTTTCTGGAGCCATACCAATTAATTTGGTGTTCCAACGAATGAATAAAAGTAAATACCAGCGTAAAGACCCCTTTCCCAGCAATATGAGAAAAAAGATAGGCATAACTTAAGTTTTGAAAAAAACGTGATGCATAATTGGTAGAAGAAAAAAAAATGTCCTCCGCCTTTTGCCTAATTTGTCTGGTAATAAAAGCCGTATACATTATTTAGTACGATTGTATAAATTTAATCTAAAAACAACTCCAGTAGAACCAATTCTTGTGATCGGCGAATATTACTTTGATTCCGGTCTGTTTGGCTTTGATTTTGGTAATATTGGCGCTTTAGACTACTGTAACGTGTTGAATATAAAAAAAGCCCCCATATTGGGGGCGTTTCTTTACAACTTATCTATCAAG
>JAAZFA010000099.1 GCA_012511995.1 Thermoproteota archaeon
ATACATAGCGTGAGCTAGATACTTATAACTTGTCACCTTGTGCGTTTTCTTTGCAGGACACGATTGACACTTTGACGAGTACGCATGCTTCAAATTCACTGGCGAGGTTGGTTTTGGTGTTTGTTACCTATTTTATTGTGTTGTAATATTTATCTGAGTTGACCATGGTTGTTATTTATGACATTTGTTATTTTCCGTTAAAATCAAGTAAAAAGAATCTGATTTGTTTTTTGAATTACTATTGGAATATTTCATGCAGAAAGCAATATAAGAAAACTGTCAAGTTATCTATTGGTAACCGAAATCATCGGACGGAAGAGAGAACGCAATGAAAAAAAACGGTAAGTATTTGTTTACATCTGAATCTGTAGGTGAAGGTCACCCAGATAAAGTCGCAGATCAAATTTCTGATAGTGTGTTAGATGCTATATTCAAACTCGACCCCAAAGCACGTGTCGACTGTGAAACCCTTGTTATGCAGGGTACAGTCATGATTACTGGTCAAATCACCACATGTGCATATATAAACATCCCAAATATTGTTCGTAGGACACTCAAAGAAATTGGTTTTAACAATGCAAAAGACGGCTTAGACTGGGAAACCTGCGGTATTTTAGTCTCTTTAACTGAGCAGTCTCCTGATATTGCCATGGGTGTTAACGAAACTAACGGAAAAGAGCAAGGGGCAGGCGACCAAGGCATGGTTTTCGGTTATGCAAGCAATGAAACCAAAGAATTCATGCCACTACCTATTTTACTTGCCCACCGACTGGTAAAACGTCTTGCGCAGGTACGCCATGATGGAACAATGCCATATCTACGTCCTGATTGCAAATCTCAAGTCACTGTTGAATATGAGAATGGCAAGCCAAAATGCGTAAAAACAGTCGTCATCGCCGCACAAAACAACGGTTCAGTTGAAGATGTAATCCTTAAGAAGCAAATCATCGAGAAAGTAATCAAACATGTAATCCCCGCCGATTTACTCGCAGAAGACATCAATTATGTTATCAATGGCACAGGACGATTTGTCATCGGCGGAACACTGGCCGACTCAGGCTTAACCGGACGCAAAATCATCGTCGATACCTATGGCGGAGTTGGTAGCCATGGTGGTGGCTGCTTTAGTGGCAAAGATCCATCTAAAGTTGACCGCTCAGGTTGCTATATGGCGCGCTACATTGCAAAGAACATAGTTGCAGCAGGTTTAGCTGATCAATGCGAAGTACAAATTAGTTATGCCATAGGTGTTGCTCAACCAATCAGTGTACTCATTAACACTTATGAAACTGGTAAGGTTTCAGACGAGCAAATACTAGAACTGGTTAAGAAGAATTTCGATATGAGGCCACGCGGTATCATTGAGACACTTAATTTGTTACGACCAATTTACAAAAAATCGGCGTGTTTTGGTCATTTTGGTCGAGATGATGTCGAGTTTCCCTGGGAGAAATGTGACAAAGTCGAAGTTCTGAAAAAGGATTTAGATATCATCAATAAAGCATAATTTTTTTTCTTTGTTTTTTGTTCATGGTTTGTTCTCGGTTATTTCAATCTTAACTTGACATAATTGTTAACGCATGGTTTATGCGATAAATTTTTATTTTAGCGCTTGTAAAATTAAAGTATACAAGAAAGTTATGTATAGAAGTGGAGTGAATGTTTGAAAGATGAGTGAAGGTGTTTCGGAGTTGAACATTTCTAAGAAAGAACCTAACCAAGAAAAAAGCCAAAAGAGTGAATCTCAAATAAGCTCCTTTGATTTGTTGCGAGAAAGCATAATAACAGAACGACCCTTAATAGATATACTGTTAAAAGCAATTGAAAATCCCATTAGAAGAAAAATAATCAAACGCTTAAGCCAAGAATCGAGTTATCCTCTTGAGTTAGCCAAAGAAATTGGGGAAGCCCAGCAGCTCGTAACTAGTCACTTAACAATACTAGAGAAAGCTGGAATTGTTGGGTCAACCATTGTTGCAAGTCCTTTTGGACCAAACAGGCGTTCATATTTTCTAAGACAATCTGGTTATATATCATTAAGTTTTGGTCCGCATCTTTTTGGTGAACAACTTTTTGATTTTCAGAGTTTACCATCAACACTTTCTAATCAAGCAACCGACTTTACTAAGCGGATTACGGAGATAAAGGAAAGCTCCAGTAAAAGTAAAATAGAGCAATTATCCGGTCTTCTAAAAGATATCGATAATAAATTATTCGAGATTGATGGTGAAAAAACTGTTCTACTCTTTATACGTAACTTGGCTATGAAACATGCGTCTCAAGAGTTACAGAGTCAAGAAAAATCCCATGATGAAAGACGAATTCTCCATTATATTCTTGATAGGCAAACTACAAATATTGAAAGCATTTCCAAGGCTCTAAATCTAAAAGAGTCTCTTGTTAGGCTGCTGCTCGAAAAAATGAGGAACGATATTCCTTAGCAAATTGGAATTGTTCACAAATGCATGTTTATAATATTCGAGGAAACCCAACAAAATATCAATGCTGCGATTGCGGAAAGAAGTTAGTATCTAGGGCAAAAACTCCTCAATGGAGAAGTATACCTGCAGACCAGAAACGCTGTAGAAGTTGTTCTATGAAGTATAGACTAGAATTAAAACGAATCAAGAAAAAGATGGATGCACTATTATCTACCTAAATTCGATTTAATAACAATATTTTTGAATGAAGCAATGACACGCGTTTATCGAGACGCATGTATGAGTTAGGATAAACTATATGCTCAATGGAAAATCAAGATTTAAAAAATAAAAGAGGAAGGCTCTATTTATAGAGCTTTTCCCAGCGGGCAAACAGTTCTAAGACGTCGTCGCCGCCGTGACCCTTGAGAAATTCACGTGTTTCTTTGTCTTCAGCTGCTTCCTTTTGGAATTTATGAATATATTCTGCTTTTTCAGCAAGAAAGATTATGCCGTCGATTCCTTGGCGTGCGACACGGGTTGCAACCGTCATAATTTGCTTAGTTGTCGCAACTGTGTCCCATGTTTCGTTTGGACCACGGACGTAGAAGTTTACGAAGACCGGTTTCTTTAGTTGGCTCTTAAATCCGCGGGCGATTGTTTCCCAGTACCATGGTGTCGGGTATGCTTTGCTGAACATGGGGATGACAAAGTAGTCTGTATATTGCGCCATGGCGTCAAAGTCGTAGCCGAAGCGTTCTTTGGCTAGTAAGGGGTCTGGTAGGCAGTTTACGAAGAGTGGTTTTTCTTGGACGATTTCTTTGATTTCTGCTAAGAAGTCTGTGACGGTTTTTGCTCGCCATTCTACCCAACTTAAACCACTTTTGCGTTGTAGTTCGATGCATCTTGGGCAAGTGCAAAAGCCTTGGTCTGCGAAGTGTTGGCTGCTAATGCTGATGCCTGGGCTTTTTTTAGCGCTGTCTGCGATGATCTTTAGGTTGTATTCGCGTGCTTCAGGATTAGTCATGCAGACTACGTCCCAGCGAAGGTTATAGCGCTTGTTCGTTCTTAGGGCTGGACCGAAGCTGCTTGTGGAGACCCAGTCTGGGCGTTGTGCTGCCATATTATTGTCGCCAAAGACGGCGATGTTAGTGTACATGTTTGGGTTTACGACACCGACTATGCCGGATTCTGATTTTTGTCGGTAGAAGTTGTAGTCGACGCCTTGTGCAGGCTCGGGTTGATAGAGAAATACACCGAATTTCAAGTTTTAATACACCATTTGTGATTTTAACGAAAACATGATGACGGAACCTTATTAAGTCTTCGCACAGTGCCAAATTCGTTTTGCTATTTTACTGGATTGTTTTATTTCCAAGATTTTTTTGTTCACTTGAAGGTGTTTAAACTGTTTATTGTTTTTAATTTTGAGATTATTCAAATAATTAGCTTCTTAATTGAAAATATTCGTCATTAAACAATTAATGAGAATTCTAATTTTTTTTAATAATTTGCCTAAAACTGATTAATAATTCATAAACGATATTATTTATAACGACAAATTGTGTTACGATTGCACAATGGAAGAAAGACGATAATGGCTATTTTGTCGGTTGGAATCTTCTCAAACTTAATTTTTGCTGGTTTTTTAACAAAAACGTCTATCGTTTCAGATGATGTACGCGATTTTTTTTCAGCCAACCGTTAAAGTAGTTGAATCCCACCAAACGCAATACACAGAAAAGAATTCTCTTTCAATATCTGAAAATAAATATCAAAAGTGTGTTGTTGAACGACAATTCAGATACTTTTTTGGTAACTATAGAGAACAATAGTCCATCAGAGCTAACTATTACCAAGGTCTTTGTAGATGGGTGCTTGGCTAAAATTGAGCATACTGTCAATATCTTCTAATTCCTGCGAAATATTATTTGTTACTATCATTGATGGTATATCGTTATTAAGAACCTACCAGATTAAGGTCAATCATTAGAGGGGTGTCCAGCTATATATTATAAAATCTTGGTAATTTTTTTATTTTAATACGAGAAAGAGCTCTTTATCATTTACAAAGAATCATTTAAAATTTTTATCAATGTACTTTTAATAAAGGGCGGCAACTCGATAGAATCATGATTTTGCGGTTTTCCGCAGCCTTGAATGCTGCCCATGCAGCTTGCGATTTGGTTCCAGCTCTGGAAGTCGGTTGGGAGTAGGTTTTTCTTATAATCGTCATCCATTTTGGCAGCGGCCAAAAGCGAAGCTAGCGCAAATGAATTATTCTTGAGTACTTGTGATAACCCCTTGGTTGTAATTTCAAAGCCTTTTATTTTGGAAACTTCAGCAGCTAATTTCTCGACTGGAAGATGACGCTCGTTTAGTCTATCAAATACAGAGCGGTTTGCCCATTCTGGTTCTTGCTTAAGTAGTGCCTCAATTACTGCATGTCTTGTACAGTAGCCGACAAGTTTTCCGAATTTTGATGCTGGTCCACCCAGAATGATTGGTGTTCCTTTATCTGTAGATGCAACTGTGATACTGTCCGTGATTGAACCAGTTGCTAAGTCGCCGCTGTAGCGGCTTCTTACATCAAAATCATGGAGTGCTGCTGATTTTGCTTCAGTTGCGGTTATGAGTGCAGCTATCATGCAACTTTGGAGGGGTGCGCCGTCTATGAAGACGATGATGTTTATGGTTCCTATATTTTCTTTTATGTTAATTTCTTCACCTGAAGATTCACCATGAGAGCAACCAGCGGTTGCTGCCACAGCTACAGTATACTCATTTGTTTTTTGGGTTACTAAGCTAAAATTGTGTACATTTGCTGCTGTAACCATGGCAAGGTAATTTTTTGTTACCCCTATTTTTCTAGCAGAAGTTGTTATAAGCTCCAAAGGATTCGTATGAAGAACTTTGTCGCTGTACCCTTTAGGAACTCCAACGTTTAGTACGTGCCTAACACGTTTAGTCCCTCCGTTAAAGAATGCTGAACTGACTGTTGCCAATTCATCTGGCGAAGTGATGGCTAAGACATTTTCTTTGATAATCAATTTGGTGTTATTTGATAGCTCAACTTGTTCCACTTGTTAAACCTCATTTGGTTATTTTTTGAGGGTGATCTATGTTTAATGTAATAGCTTTGTTAGGGCATAAGTTAACGCAGATTCCACATTTGGTACATGTTACGATAGTTACAATTTGAGGCTTGCGATTTTTACTCTCTTCTAGCACACCCTGTGGACAAACACCAATGCATATTTGCCCAGTACATGGACCGCATTTAGCGAGGTCAATGGTTATCGGTGATTTCTGTTTGTCCATAATGAAATCAACAATTAAATAAGCATCAAGGATATATCTTTTGCGAGCAATGGGATAGGGCATGCAGATTGGCTTAGTCACCTACAAACCAGAATTCGTGGAAGGCTACGACGTTCATGTTTACTTTTCTAAATGGGTTGATGGTCAAACTTTTCCAGCGGCTAAAGGTATGCAAAACGATGTTACTGTTTTTTGTGATGCAAAGGCTATACGGGATGACCCAAGTAAAGTTTCACTTTCCAAAGAAGGTCCAGCCCTACGCAAAAATCGAAAATCAAATTTGGCGTTTGATTTCGTTTGTCCCACCCATCAAGGTTACCGGAAAAAAGTTTTAGATTACCTCGATAGCGTGGCAAAAGAAGACATCCAAGGAGTCACATTGAATCTCTACCACTTCGCTGATGAAGATTACTGTACTTGTTCTCGATGTACAGAACAACGTGAAAAGAGCGGTTTAAGTTGGGTAGAATGGCGAGCAAAAACCGTCACAGACTTCTTAAAAGAAGCTAAGACTCACTGTAAGGGTACATTTGCTGTAGAAATGTTTCCAGATCCTGTGTTGGCTAAGGAGCGCTTTGGTATTGATTTTGTCGCAATTGCTGATCTAGTTGATTATTTCCATGTTCCTTTATCCAGCAGGGACTATTTTACCAATTACTGGGTTGATACTATCGTTCGTGATTTTCTTGCCACACTCAAAAAACCCGTGGTTGTTGAATTAAGTGCAGAAATGCCGACCGACGAAAAGATGGATGCCTTGTTAAAAACAGTCGCTTACCTTTCAAGACATAATTTAATCGCCGTTCTGTTGCTGGTTCATGACTCAGAGAATGCGCGACAAGTTGCTCGGTTTGCTGTACATAATGAAGGTTTCCATGAGTGGCTTAAAACATATAATTTTCCAAAGATGCAAAAGATAGTGGATAATTGGGCTAATTTTTATTGATTTTAGCTCTGTATTCTTTTAGTTTGTTCATATCTAAATCAGCTGTTAAAATGGAATCTTCTGGCGCATCGGTGACTTCGCCGAGAATGCCCCATGGAGCGATGATTGCGCTTCTACCGCCTCGCATATTGGAGCTGACGTTGCCTACTTTTAGTATGAATACGCCGTAGGTACGGGCAATATTTTCTGTAAGTGGATGACCTTTCACGGTTGGATGTGAGCCCATTGCTGCGACTGGAAGTGATATAATTTCTGCACCTAACTCGGCGATTTTTTTAACCAATGCGGGGTCAAAACTGTCTGCGCAAATAATCATACCTACCTTGCCGATTTCGGTGTTGATGACTAATGGTGTGTTGCCTTTGGTGACACCTGCTTTTAACTCGCATTCGATAGGGTTTATTTTTTTGTACTTTGCAATCAAGGAGCCGTTTTTCCATAGTGTGCTGGTGTTGTAGTATTTGCCGTTGTCTTCTTGTAGTACGGTGCCGCCTAAAAGGTAGATGTTGCCGATTTTTACAGATGTTTCTTGAAGGAAGTCGAGTGTTTTGTTGCAGGTTTCAGAGGAGATTTTTTGGGCTTCTTTAAAATCGGCCATGCATTGGGGAATCGTGAAGTATTCGGGGAGTCCGATTAGGGCTGGTTTTTCTTTAGCTGCTATGAAGACTGCGTTTTTAGCGGCTTGGAGGTTCTGTTCTAATTCTGGCCGGATTTTCATGTGAAGGATACTGACTTTCATAGTTGTGTCTCTTTTGATATTTCATTGTTTATGGTTTTTAAATATGATGTGTGTTTTGTTATTTTTAGTTGAGTTTTTTTGGCTGTTGTTTTGAGAAGATATGCTCTGTTGATGTTTAGTTGCTTTTTTGCTGGTCTAGTGTTTTTTCTATAGGTGTTTTATCTAAAACTTTTACATTTGTTCACTTTTTTTTTATTTTTATATTTGATTGTTGAATATTTAACCGCTTTGATATGCATGCGGTTAACTTTATAAGGGGCGATTACGACAAACACTGTACTATCGAGGGAAAAAAATGGCCATTAACGAAACAGAAGTAACAAAACTTATCCAAGAAGCCCGTTTACTTATACATAACATTGTCAAGAAAGACCTTGCCGACGGTTTCCTCTTTTCTGCAGGGACAGATACTCAAATAATTGTTTATGAAGCAGTTAAATACAAACCCGATATTCCATGCCTCACTCTAGCGTTTAAACATGGGCAGCCAAAAGATGCACAGTACGTCAAAATGATGGTGGATTTTCTTAACCTAAAACACGAAACTTATCAATTTGGCAAAGAAGAACTCATGAAATTTTACCCTAAAGTCGTCGAAGCCCTCAAAAAATATGATCCTATGGAAGTTAGAAATAGCTTACCCCTATACATAGGCTTAACTTTATTCAAAGAAAAGGGTATTAAAACCGTATTCACGGGGGATGCACTTGATGAGCTTTTTGGTTATCCTTGGCAGTTCCACTTAACTGAGGAGCAATTCGCTGTTAAGCAGCAGGAGATGTGGGCTGAAATGGGATTTGCATCAATCCCAATGGCAAAATCCTTAGGAATGGAAATCAGGGCGCCCTACTTGGATCCAGAGTTTCAGGCGTGGGCAAAACAGATCCCTATCAAATACAAAATTAACCTGTATAACGGGGTCAAGTATGGTAAATGGATTTTGCGTAAAGCTTACGAAGACGTGATCCCTCACGACGCGATTTGGAGACCTAAAGCGCCCCTTGAAGCAGGCACAGGCACTGAAACACTCCGCACATACTTCAACGATACGTTCACTCCTGAAGAATTTAAAGAAAAAGTTGCTAAAATCAAAGCAGAAGATGACGTCGAAATTGCTGACCAAGAACAGTTACTATACTACCAGCACTTTCGCAAGGTCTTTGGTAAACCAAAAGACGTATTCCCGCAGACTTCAGGAGCAATTCAGTGCCCCAAATGCAAGAGTTGGCAGGTAACAAAAATTCAGTTCTGCAAGAAATGCGGGGCATACCCCATCTAAACTCTTTTTCCTTTCTTATTGTAAGTATTAATCAGCTAGTTTTTTCTAGTTTTTTGTAGTAGTGATGTTTTACTTATCGTTATCTATTATTATGGGTTTTAGTTTCGGGGTCTGTTTTTCTTGTTTATGTGGGATATGTTTGTCCAGTGTTTCTTCATCCCTTTGTTCTGGCTGTTTATGTGGTTTCTTTTTTGGTTTAG
>JAAZFA010000492.1 GCA_012511995.1 Thermoproteota archaeon
CTGTTATAAATTCAACAGGCGCTACTTCGGGGAAAACCAGTTTGAAAGGCTGTTGATAGCCGCTGTAACGTATGCTCCTGATTTCAAGTCAAGAATTTACAATAGGAACTATTGCGGATAATCATTTAAAGTTATTTGAAAACTTTGTTTCAATAGCTATGAAGCGTAATCACGACTATAAATTTATAACGCTATCTGAATACTATGAGTCAATTGTATAAATATTCTTTCAACTCTCTAAAAGACTACTGTGAAGCAGAAAATTTTGCAGGTTGGGACCCTTATGATGGCTTAAATTCCAAGCTTTTCAGTGCTACACCTCTCAAGCATTGGGATATTGCACGACTTGCATGGATTCAAGGATTTAAACGGAGTCCTATCAATTTTAGGAAACTGCTTTTAGTACCTAAGCAACACAATGCTAAAGGGATTGGGCTGTTTCTTACAGGCTATTGCAATATTTATAAGTTGCAAGAAAATAATGGTGATGAGCAATTTGGAACTCAAAAAGAGATATTGAATAAAATAAACTATTTGGCCGAGTTGCTTATATCTATGCAAAGCAAAGGCTTCTCCGGTGCCTGTTGGGGATACAATTTTGATTGGCAAGCACGTAGGTCATTCTTTTTTCCAAAAGATACTCCTACTGTGGTAGCGACTACTTTTGCTGCAACCGCCCTGTTTGAAGCTTACGAAGCAACTAAAAACGAAAGTTGGCTGCGTATTGCTCTATCGTCTGCTGATTTTGTGTTGAATGATTTGAATAGAACCAAAAAGAAGCGTGGTTTCCTTTTTTCTTATTCGCCATTTAAAGGTAATGATACGGTATATAATGCATCTTTACTGGGGAGTAAGCTATTGAGCTACTGCTACTATTACTCGAAAGATGAAAACCTAAAAGCTGTAGCACGCCAAAGCATATTGGCCTGTACCGATGCACAACAAGCTGATGGTTCATGGTTATATGGCGAGTTGCCCGTTCAAAGTTGGATAGATAGTTTCCATACGGGGTATAACTTAGATGCACTTATAAGCTATCAAGAAATAACGGGCGATGACTCTTTTGCGGAAAACATAGAGAAAGGTTTTGATTTTTATATCAAGAACTTTTTCCTTGAGGATGGAACTCCTAAGTATTATCACAACAAAACTTATCCTATAGATATTCATTGTCCTGGGCAATTGTTTGTTACGCTTAATAGTCTCAATAAATTTACTCTACATAGTGAACTGCCAGAAAAAGTATTGAATTGGACAATAAAAAATATGCAAGACAAGAGAGGATATTTCTATTACCAAATTAAAAAAGGAGTAAGCTCTAAAATATCGTATATGCGGTGGAGTAATGCTTTTATGTTTTATGCTATGTCGTATTACTTATTAGATAAACAAGAATGAATTTCACAACTGTAAAAGGACTTAAAATATTTAACTTTTCAAATAGACACGAACTAATTGAATATGTTGATAAAGAAAAGAAAAGCTTAATCGCGATTAATGCCGAAAAAATATTACATTCAACGGAAGAAACACGTTCATTGATAAATCAAAACATTGGTTATGCCGATGGTGTTGGAGCAGTTTGGGCGTTAAAGAAAAAAGGTTTTAAAGGTGCTATTAAAATTGCTGGAGCTGAGTTGTGGATTGATATTGTTAATCATTTCTATAAGTCGAAAAGTTTTTATTTAATAGGTGCAAAAGATGAAGTTATAAATAAAACTATAAACCAATTAAAAGAAGAGTTTCCAGGTATAAATATATTAGGGTATCGTAATGGTTATATACAAACAGATGATGAGCGAGCTCAATTAATTGATAATATCGCTAAGTTGAAGCCTGATGTTGTTTTTGTTGCTATGGGTTCGCCCAAGCAGGAGCTGTTGATGCAGGATATGCAAAGCAAGCACTCTGCTATTTATCAGGGACTTGGTGGTAGCTTTGATGTTTATACGGGTAATATTCAAAGAGCACCTAGGTGGTGGATTGATAATAATTTGGAATGGGCATATCGATTAATTAAGGAACCAACACGAATAAAAAGACAAGTTCATTTAATAAGATACTTCTTTTTAGTGATGTTCAATCAAATTTAATTGTTAAAATGAAATATATAATATAGAGCAAAATGATAAAAATTACAATTGTCGCCGGTGCACGTCCAAATTTCATGAAAATAGCACCAATAATTCACGCTATTAAAAAATCCAAAGATGAAGGAAACAACATAGATTTCCGCCTAATCCACACAGGCCAACACTACGATAAGAAAATGAGTGGTGATTTCTTCGATCAATTAGAAATACCTGAGCCAGATAATAACTTGGGTGCAGGTGGTGGAACTCAAGCAGAACAGACTGCTGCAATAATGACAAGGTTTGAAAAAGAGTTGATGGAAAATCCCTCTGACTTGGTGTTGGTTGTAGGTGATGTTACCTCTACTATGGCTTGTGCCATTACTGCACAAAAACTACATACTAAAGTAGCACATGTCGAAGGTGGTATCCGCTCTGGTGATTGGACTATGCCTGAGGAGATAAATAGATTGGTAACAGATAGTATTACCAATTATTTCTTCACAACTTCTGAATTAGCCAATGAAAATCTTAGAAAAAGTGGAGTGAAGGAAAAACAAATATTTTTTGTGGGCAATACAATGATAGATACGCTCTTTAAACAGCGTCCTAACTTTATGAAACCTCCTGTATGGGATGGGATAGGATTGAAAGAGAAAGAGTATATTGTAATGACATTGCACAGACCTGCTAATGTGGATGAAGGAGCTAAGCTGCAAGAATTGATGGATGAGATTGTAAATCATTCGCACGACGTGCCACTGGTATTTCCTGTGCATCCGCGTACAGCAAAAATACTGGAAGGATTGGGTGTATCTCATCCTCGTTTGCATATGATTGAACCATTGAGCTATCTTGAGTTCAACTATTTGGTGGAAAAAGCAAAAGCAGTAGTTACAGATTCTGGTGGTATTA
>JAAZFA010000493.1 GCA_012511995.1 Thermoproteota archaeon
AAACTACAAACCTTTTATAGCAAACTGCCGTTAATAGAAGTTGCACGCAAGCATAGAGGATTCGTTGCATGTCTCTTAAAATGAAGGACTCAAAAGGTGAGTTGGTTGACGCTCAACAACTCAGTTTTAAACCCGTTGCTGAACCATTAACCGAGTATGAGCTTGAAGATGGTAATAAAATTACTATTCGTATAGTGCTTGCTGAAGTGTACCGTTTGGCAACACCTTCAAACGATGTATCAGGCAAAAACGAGTATTTTATTAAAACCTCCCCTATCATCAGCATAATTCCAAAGAAAACACAGGGCTGAAAATATTATGCAAGAGATCATTGAAACAAAAAGCAAACCTGTTATCAAGGAATGCCAGCTTTCGATGACTAATGCCTGTGTTAAGAGCGCTTTACCCGTCGAACACGGATTGATAGTCTCTGGAACAACACGTTTTTCTATGGCGCTCGACACTAACTGTAGCGGCACGACATCCATACGTTATGTTGCGCCAGAGTTCTGTGAAGAAATGCCAGGTATTTTCACTTTTAACCCCGATTCAGATGTAATTGAGTTAAAAGAGGTTCCTATTGAAGACGCTAAGAAAGCGATTTATAATTACCTAAAGTCAAAACCAGGGGCTCGTACCAGCAACATTATTTTAGACTTGGGCTTTGACCCTGACATCGTTGTCGAGGCACTCGCTCAATTAAAATCTGAAGATAAAGTAGAAGGACGACCGGTTGCCGACAAATAACAACCGAGAAATTAACCCTCCCGAAGGATGCAAAGTTAATTTTACTGCCGCTACAGCTTTTGCTAGAAAAATCGTTCACAACCAAAAAAAACGTGTGATGTTAACTGGCAACCATAAAGGAACAGTTGCTACTATCGACCTCGGCTGGATCATTATCGACCAAGAATGGTACACCAAATAATCTTTTTCGACTCTAAAACAAATTGAATTATAACTATAAATCACAAAACACACACCGCTACATGAACCCCCCTGTACGTCAGGATGCACTAATTCTTTTACTTTATTTTATTTCATTTTACTTTATTTTACTTTACTTTATTTTACTCGTAAATACTTGCCCTTAAATCTTCAAGCAGTGACATTTTTTCCAAACTAAAACATGAACCTCCAAAGATTGGAGACCATGAAAAGCACTCAGCACCCCCAACGTAAACAGTTAAAATAAACAGAAGAATATCAGAGAGTCCCAGTGAACCAACCAACGAGCTAGCCAATTAGCTTGCAAGTGGTGTGGCTGGAGAAGGTATGAAGCTTAAGGGCTACAACCGCCCTTATGATCATTGATTTTACAGAGGCATTATTACCCAGTGAAAAGTTATGTCCGGCTAGCGCTAATCCAAAAACTAATTTTTTCCAATTGTTTACAACTATTCGCTTATTGTGTATGTTTTAACTAATGATTGAAAATAGTGACATTATGCTTGAACACTGTGATGCTGCAAGGCTACCAGCCCTTCCGCAACTACACAAGAGGGTATGAAGCGCTAACAGCCAACTCTTCATCGATTTCTATGGCCATAAAGACAGAAGATGTGGGTTAAGGGTTTTTTAGCTTTTGGCTAAATTGTCGAACACTTTTTTATTCTGATAGATTACTTGTTCGACGGCTTTTTGTAGTGCGGCTTTTCCTGCTGCACTTCTTACATCAGTGCAGAAAAGTCGTGACATTTTTGTTTCCTCTGTTGACCTCGTTTTAATCATAGTGTAGACCACTAATATATAATGCTAACCCAGAATTGTTGGTAGAACAGATACGCTTTATAAAAGCAACCTCTGAATACAAGATACATAATATATAGGCTTTTAACACATTGTTGACGCAACTACACACCAACAATTAAAAAAAACAAGTATTCTCCAGCTGGGCCTAGCGGCAACCAAAGGCTAACACGCTACATTTTACATCAACCGACTTTTTACACTGAAGAAGGATTACCGACAACTTACAGAACCTCAAAAGATAAAATTCTACTTAAGACTCAGGCTGTACTATCACTACCCTACTAAACATTGACATAATGCGATAACTAAAGCTTTCAAGGTTACCTAAGACGCGAGTAAAAAAGACAACCAATTTTGTTCATTTTTTTTTAACGTCTGGTCTTATAGCAA
>JAAZFA010000100.1 GCA_012511995.1 Thermoproteota archaeon
ATAGGTTCTACAAAAACCCAAAGTTAAAGATTTAAATTTAGTGTCTACAATTATAACAGAATCTGTAAATATAGGTTAACAGAATTGTCTAAAACCACCCAAAAATAAACACAACACTTTGAAGACCCCATAAATTTTTTGAAAAGGGTTAAATTACAAGTTAAACATCTTTTGCCAGAGCGCGTCTAATATATGTCCATAGAAAGTGTTGTGGATGAATTTCCTTTGTTTAATAAAAGAGACGAAAAAAACGTCTCCGTGTAGTCCCTGGGTTTCTTGTTTCTAGAACTGTTACGCTTAGCAAAGCAGCCTAAGTGATGGGTATGGGGCTTTTAGAGTTTTTAGCGCTGCTTAAAACAATTGGGTTTAACTATAACTATCTTGATGAGGAAGAACCAAAAAAAGAAACTCTACTTAAGAAGCATGTTGTTGAGAGCTACAGTAAATTCATCAGGTTCCTCCACTGCACATGGGGCTACTAATGTTATGCTGGCATTAAGAACTTGCAAATTTTCAGACATTTTCTAGACAGAACACAGCAATACACTCAAAAAATTTAAAAACTCCAACAAAACACTCCCTGTAAACATGGAAGCGATTGGTATATGACCCAGCGGTTTAAGATTTGTAAGATATTTGCCATGTTATTTCTTTTAATGTTAATAGTAACAAGCAACCCTGCAATGGGTTATTTCGCAGACCAAAAAGTTTCTGCATCTATGCAAGCTAGTCAAAGTGAAGAATTTGCTAAAAACAGCTTTGCTTCAAGGAGAAACATCAAAAGTTTTGGAGAAAACTGGAACCTTAATGCCCAAGAATACCATACCTTAACCGACGGTTCCACTGAATTAGTAATTGGCTTGAACAACAAACCAGACAGTTATGCAATCTTATCAGAGATTATAAACAAAAACGGCGGCAAAATAACAAATACTATCTCAATGGACGACTCAAAAACAGTTATCATTAATGTGCCTGCTCAAACAACAAATTTTCTCACCGGTCAAGCTAGAGCATCAGGCGTCACACGATTTGTTGAACCAAATATCCAGTTTAAAATAGATTCTACCCCTAACGATCCTCTATGGAGCTACCAATGGGGACCCCAAATGATAAAAGCTGACTATGCATGGAACACAAACACAGGCAGTGACACCGTTTTAGTCGCAGTCGTAGACACAGGAATAGATTATACCCATCCCGATTTAATGGCTAATTATGTTCCAATAGGATACGATTGGGTTAACAACCACACTGCCCCCATGGATGACCATGGGCACGGAACACACTGCGCAGGCATAATCGCAGCCACCCTAAACAACAATATATGCATTGCAGGAATAGCTCAAGTCAAAGTTATGGCTGAAAAAGCGATAAACGCAACAGGATATGGTACCTCCACCGATTTAGCCAACGCTATTATACACGCCACAGACCAAGGAGCAAAAATCATAAGCAACAGTTGGGGCAGTAACGTATCAAGTTCTGTTATCCAAGATGCAATCACTTATGCAACTACAAAAGGAGTTTTAGTTCTAGCTTCAGCTGGAAACAGCGGCATCAACACACCCCAATACCCCGGCGCATATGACGAGGTAATTTGCGTAACAGCAACCGACCACAATGACCAGCTTGCCGAATTCAGCACTTACGGTGACTGGGTTGATGTTGCCGCCCCAGGCGTTGAGATTGCATCAACTTACCCCAACAACAGCTATGCTTTTAGGAGTGGGACATCCATGGCATGTCCCCATGCAGCAGGAACAGCTGCCCTTATCTGGAGCCAATATCCAAACATGACCGCTGACCTTGTACGTTACCAACTTGAACGCACAAGCGACGATTTAGGCCCCACAGGCTTTGACGGCTTTTATGGACATGGACGAATTAACGCAAAAAAAGCCGTTGAACAAGACCTTCCAAGCCACGACGTTACCGCCTTCGACTGGCATTCTTCCCAACAATATGTCAAATTTGGAAGCACAGTAACATTCACACTTACTGCCTTTAACAGCGCACTATCAAACGAGACAGATGTACAATTAAGTTTACTAGTAAACAACAACGAAGTCAACACAACATCCATAGCATCACTGAAATCGGGTAAATACGCTTCAAAAGAGCTATCTTGGACCCCAACTTCAACTGGAACATACAACGTAAGCTACTATATATCCCCTGTCTTAGACGAAACAATAACGGCTAACAACATCCTATCCAGAACCTTTAACGTCGTTATCCCACCTAACGACGCAAACTGGACCCTGCTTGCCAACGACCCAGACGAAGACCTAGGGATGAGCCTGAAAGCTGGATACAGCCAACAACAATCAAACATAGCATACTTCAAAGTAACTTTCCATCGCACATGGACTACCATAGAGAACGACATAAATGCTGCAATAATGATAGATGCAGACCGAAACCCTCGAACAGGCTTACCTGACGGATATTACAGCGGTCAAAATACCTATTTGGGTGCAGACTACCTAATCATTGTAGGGTATGAAGGCACTGAAATATGGAAATGGAATGAAACCACTGGTTTCTTTGATACCGCTAATCCCCTCACTCTAGCTTATCTGGAGGCGCCTGACAATTCATCATCCTTCATCGTTGGCGTTTATACCCAAGACCTGCAAACCGACTGCAACTTTGATGTTGTATTCTGCGATGCCTATTCCACCTTTGACTGGATGCCCAATAATGGGTACATCCCATTCATTGCAGACAAGTATCCGCATAACTTGGCCGTTACTTTACTTGCCCCCAAAGGCATATCACCCAACGAAACCACCCTAATCAGCGCAATAGTCTACAATTATGGACTG
>JAAZFA010000101.1 GCA_012511995.1 Thermoproteota archaeon
TAACTTAACAGGGTTAATTATAACTCCTGAAATCGAAAATTTAGTTAGCGGTGACATATCAAGCAGTGAATTTAAGTTACCTGTACCTGCAGGCACACCAACCTACGATCCTTCATCAGGTATCTATACTTTTTATTTCAAAGTCACCAATCCCCTAGACAACCAAATCACAGTAAGCGAAATCACCGCTGAGACCTACTGCAAAAACCACAACGTGGCACTTGGCACAGTATCAATGTCTGAACCACTTACCATTGAACCTGGAGAAACCATAATTGTTCAAGCCTCAGGAACATGGACGCAGCAGGCACTTGAACATTTCATCGTTCACCATAATGGCCCAGAAGATGACGACATTAACATATCCTTTGTCAACTTGAACATTAATTTAGCGGGTGTATCGATTCACATGGCTCTTTTAGATGATGCAGGCTGGGTGATGATGCCAAAATGATATCAGAAAAACGTGTGATAAACTGGTACGGTTTTTCCGCAGGGATATTGACGATAATAGTTTTGGTAACGTCACTGTTTGTTCCATGGTGGCAGCTTACAGTCGGCGATAATTTGGTTAAAGTTAATGCTTCGCCTGTTAACACCAACTTTGGCTTATTCGGTACCAACTTCGGTTTACCGCTACTATATGCGTTAAACGCAGTTAGTGTGTTAACTTTTAGCATCAGCGGATTAATCATGCTATTCTACTCTATAAACCCTACAAAACCGTATGCCGCACAATTACTTGGTTTTTCATACAAAAAACCACTATTCACCCTGTTAACTTTTTTCTCAAGTTTACTAATAATAACTTCCATTACAAGCATAGTAGGCATAAATGTCCCAATCATTGGTCAAACTATAATGACTCTTCCAGCAAGCTTAGCCATGGGTGCAAACATAAAAGCCAGTGTTACAGGTAGTTTTCAGTTGCCATTTTGGCTTGCCATCACAACTGTAATACTATGCATACTTGCACGGTTACAACATTCCCATGTCACCAAGAAAGTAACACAATAGTTACAAATAAGTGTAAAAAGTTCATTCGTACCGCATCAAAAAAAGGGGTTTTTCTGCTTCCTGACGCCTAACTTCAAAAGGAACATCTTTCAAAGAAACGTCACAAACAACATTATGACCTTTTAAGTAGCCTATTTTCCTTTTTGAAGAATCCATCAGCTACACCTTACATACTCACTCAACATCATGAAATATATCTACTAGTGACTGATACCATACAGGAACATTAACATATTAAGTATTTGAAAACAGATTTTGCATCAAAAGCGATTGTTTCTGAACTTGATAAAAAAAAGGGTCACACACAAATTAATTTAGAAAAATTACCTTTGTAAAAAACGTTATTCTGTTTTTCTTTTTTAGTGTAGTTATGATTTGTTTGCCTTCTTTTGTTATGCGGTAAAGTTTGCCTATTTTTCTTGCAAGACAACAACATTTCTAAAGTAACAAATACCGCAGATATATCCGTTACTTAAGTATATAGAACTGCTCTAAGCATCTAGGCATCATCATGTTTTTCGGTCAGCCTAGATTTCTGGCGCTTTCGTAAGTGAATTTTTAGGTTAATAAGTGAAAAACTGAAGAACTCTTGGTGATAGTATTTTTGTTTCTTAAACTTGCCAGTTCAAGAAAATATTTGTCTAAAACA
>JAAZFA010000494.1 GCA_012511995.1 Thermoproteota archaeon
ATGACCTAAAAAACGCTGGATTTGAGGACCAAATGCAGATGATATCGCAGACCGTGTGAACGACAGGAAAACTGATAATTGGAATGCAAACATGGGTTGCGAAGAAGCGCTTAGAGAAATCGAAATGATGATTAATAGAACTCGTTAGGCATACGACAAATTTAGGCAATGAAATACATCAACATCGATGGGCAACGCATTAACTCGTGACACCAAAGCTCAGACATACCCAAGTTTCCACCTATGGTTCTATTTATTCACTAAATGTTTTTATATAATTCCAAATTTTATCGCTTACATAATGTATTGTTTTAACAATTGGACCTTTTTTGGTGTATCTTACAGTGTCAGAATTCATAAGGGCCGCGCCTATCGCTAAAGCCTTTCCGTGCTTTACATCGACGACTAACACCATATCGCCTATAGTAAAATTTCCCTCTATTCGAACTATTCCAGGCGCCATAATTGTTGCTCCCTTGCAAACAAATGGCACTGCACCCATATCTACGACTACTTTTGGTGCTTTAGTAATAAATTCACTAAACAGTAGTGTTGGTAAAATCCGATTAACCGATTTGAAAAGTATTGGTTTACCGTCGATAATATAGATGTCCCCCACGTTTGATTCAACGACTTCAACGGTAGACTCCTTTGCAAAATCAACTTTTAATTTCTCAATAGCTTGATCTAAAATTAATTTTGCATCTTTAGCTTTTAATGGATATCTACGACGTGTTGGCATTATAATCTTCTTTATTGGACTCCTGCCAAAACTTATATTTGTTTTCTCGAGTTGAACCAGATTTGCGGTGGAGATATTTCTGTGCCAACTTATCAACATCAACTTTCAATAAAATTACTGAAATGATTATTGTTAGAATAACCGATACGACAATTGACAGTATGAAGGTCGTTTCTTGACTGAGACCAAACATACTCTCTGCCAAACCGCCCGCCCAGCCACCAAGAAATACTCCTGGAATAGTGATTGTAAGCTTACCAAGAAAATACGCTGAGAAAAACTTTGGTGGATTATATTTCATCAAACCTAACGGGATAACTATGGGCTCGTCAGGTATCGGGGTAGCAGCTGCTATGTAAAGCAACGGAAAAGCCCATCGCCTAACCTTATCTGCGTTTTTATTTAGATTAGCCTGTCGTTTCAGGTTTAGATGCCCACTGACAAAAAAAGTCACCATATAATGAATTCCTTTCGCTAAGGCTGAAGCTGATGCAATAAGTAATCCGATGAAAACCATAGTGAACGGTTCAGTGCTACCTAAACCGATTGCAGCACTGGAAGCTATGAGCAAGTTTGAAGGCCCAGCGAATGGGATAAGGTTGAATGCAAATGAAGTTGCAAAGATTATGATGAACTCTAATAGTGACGCCATGCTTGCTGCCTACATTTTTCTATTGAAGAGTGAGTAAGAATCCTGCTTATAAGTCCAAGCCAAAAACTCCAATTTTTCATCAACCGGAACCTGCTTTTCTTATTAGGTTATTGACAAAAGCATGTTTAGAAATGGATTGCTTTAGTTACAATGGCATTTGATTTACAAGTCGCTCTTCGTGTAAACCACATTTGGTTTTCATAGACCTTCTTTCTGTTCTAACCCCCAAAACAACTTTTAATTTTAACTATTTCATTATTACCGAAGTAATAACTCGAAGCTTTTCATATTCATTAGAAACAACTTTCCATATGTAGTTAATCTACCAAGTATATACAATTTTAAAAAAGAACACGTACAAACCTAAAATTACATACGAAAAACTTGCACCCGATTCGAGACTTTCAACACATGTAAACTAAATGGATTTTACTGATTTTCATTTTGGTTTCTTGGCTGATTGATTTATGTAGTCTTTGAGATAGGTTTAAATGTTGAGATATAAAGTATAGAAGAGATAAAGATACTTGAGGATTCCAATATGAGTGAAATGACAACTGAAATCCTTGAACAAAACCTCAGCAAAATTGTACTTGTACGTCTAAAAGGTGGTAAAAGCCTCAGAGGTCGGCTCAAGGGTTTTGATCAACACTTAAACCTCGTCTTAGAAGAGACAGAAGACACTACAGTCGTTGAGAACCAAAAGAAGTTAGGACTAATTATCGTCCGAGGAGACAACGTAGTCCTTATTTCACCCCCACCAAGGTGAGTTAAATGGGAAAGGGCACTCCATCGATGGGCAAACGCGCAGGTCGTGTTGTCCATATAATGTGTAGACGTTGTGGAAGACGTGCATACCACGTTCGTGAGCACCGTTGTGGAGCCTGTGGTTTTGGTGAACAGAAAACTATGAGACGCTATAGCTGGCGAACCAAGACTCTTCAAAGACAAAGAGTATGTTAAACAGGCAATACTAACTTTCTTTAAATTTGGCTGTTTTTAAAAATAAAAAATTTTTACACTATTTCTGTTGTTCTTTTGTATTTTTAAGAAAAATAATTGTCTAAATAGTTTACGCTTCTAGCCATTGACCGTGCAGCTCGTGAGTTAACACAAACCTTGCTTATAAGCGACATTAATTGGTATGCCGCCTTAAGCGCTATATCAAGATTATTACTAGTCAAGAATTTTCCCTCAATATTTAGTGCTGAGCTTTGTATATTAGCTGATATTTGTATACCGCCGTCTTCAGTGACCCATTTCAGAGTTATACCTTGATTATTTTCAGTTATGCCTAGCCATCGTAGCATGCCAAACCATTTTCCTCTCAGATGAAGGATTAATTGTTGTGTTAAGATGTCTGAAGGCAAATACGTCTGTATTAACGGTGTTAATGAAATCTCTTTATATGGTCTCTTGAGTTTTAGTTCAGTAATTTTTGGAGTTACCTTGTAGCCTTCGTGATCCTTTTTGATAATGCCTTCCTGTTCTAGGCGAGTAAGAATACGTGATAAAGTCTCTGAATGTAAACCTGTTCTGCGTTTTAATCCATCGAAAG